>CBFCYQ010000024.1:0-19690 GCA_965602205.1 uncultured bacterium
GCAATGTAATTGGCAGCAACCCCACCGGCTGTCGTGAAAAATCCCCCGGCGATCAGATCGCCGTTGTAGACCGTCAGGGAGTAGACTAAGGTATTCATCCCCAAGCCGAGCGGTTGCCATGTCGAACCGTCCCAGCGAGCAATACAATTGGCAGCAACCCCACCGGCAGTCGTGAAATTTCCCCCGGCGATCAACTCGCCGTTGTAGACCGTCAGGGACCAGACACTACCACCACCCATCCCCGCGCCGAGCGGTTGCCAAGCCGCGCCATTCCAGCGGGCAATACGATTGGTAGCAACCCCATCGGCAATCGTCAAATTTCCCCCGGCGATCAGTTCACCGTTGTAGACCGTCAGGGACCAGACTTGCGCATTCATTCCCGTGCCGAGCGGTTGCCAGGCCGAACCATCCCAGCGGGCAATATAATTGGCCGCAATCCCACCGGCAGTCGTGAACTGTCCCCCGGCGATCAGATCTCCGTTGTAGACCGTCAGGCAGCGGATAGCCCAATCCATCCCGACGTCCGGTACACTCAGGTCGTGCCAGTATTGATCGTCAGGGTGGGCTTCGGTCGCTGGCGGACGGAGCCGGGGAACACCGGTGGCCGGGTCCAGAGTGACATCAAACCCCTCCAGGTCAAGCGAACCTTCAAACCCGGCCCGGTTGGCCGCCTCAAGATCAAATTGACCATCCGGAAGAATGAATTCGTTAGCAGAAGTTTTTTGAGACCCGTCAACCCCGGTCTGAGCCAAGGCTGGGGCGGCAAGAATCGCCGGCAAACATAATACTGCTGCGCAGAGCCTGAGTGAGCGTGACATAGCAAAACTCCTTTGGTTTTGCAACTTCGGGTGCATCCTCGCATGTATGTCTGCCGCAGCACCGGAAGCTGCAACCGTCAATGTTACTCGATAGACTTTATCCGTGAAATGGCCGGCAGGCTGATACTTGATGATGCGAGTCAAAGAGCCTGGGGCCGGAACCCAGTAAAGACAATATAGTCATCGCCGACCAGTTTTGCAAGGATACAATAGGGTCTTCGGTCATCTTCGAGAAGCCGGGCAGACTCAAACTTGTATGGTCGTGTTGCGTCGGCCCGCCATTTGCGAACCAGCCACCCACACAATACCGCACTACCCCACCTCATACGCCAGCACCCAGCGCAAAAGCCGATGGCGGAATCACCTGGTCAAACTCGTTTGGCCATGGTGTTCATCGAAAACCGATATAAAAACCCGACATCTTTGACTTACCCCACTTCCCCTACAAAGTCAATGTTCTTTCCTCCCCCTGCCCCGTTAGAGGATTACTCTATCAAGGATACAAATATGCCGACATCCAAAAAACAACGCGCCGCCAACCGCAAAAACGCCCGCCTTGACCGCCAACTCACTCGCACCTATACCCTTCTGCGCCGCATCCAGCTTTACGAGCAGGCGAAATCACTACAAGATCGGAGGGCCGCAAATAAAAAACGGGAAAACGAACCCATTTCCCTGTATATCTCTCCGGGGTAAACGGTTACATGGAATTTTTGAATTTTGCCTGACATACACCCCCCACAGCGCCGTGCCGCGCTACCCCACCTCGTACGCCACCACCCAGCGCAGAAGCCTTCGGTCCTCGTGGTAACGCACCTCGCGCGAGCGGCCCGCCAGGCAAGCCCGCAATTCGTCCTCGGTCGGGAAGTTCTTGACGACGTGACACACCCGGCCGTTCGGCAGCGGCCGCTTGCTGACACGGTTGCCCTCGTCGTCAATGAAAGTCGAGATGAAATCGAGTTCCTTGCGATGCATCATATCCACAAAAACCACCGCCGCCCCCGGCTTCAGCCTGGCATGCAGCCCGTCCAGAAACTCGCCGATTCTGGATTTGGGGATATGCGACCACCAGTCGGAGGCGAACGCCGCCTCGTATTGACCCTCCAGTTCGTTCAGCCGGTAGGCATCACAGACTTCGAATTTGACGCGGTCGCTCTCGTAGCTTTTTTCGCGGGCGATATCGAGGCAACTGCTGTTGACGTCCGTCGCCAGCACCGACTTTGCCCGCCGGGCCAGCACCTGCGTCCAGATGCCCGTCCCGCAGGCTATCTCCAGCACGTCCCGGTCGACCACGAACGGCTCGACATAACTGATCACACTCGCCAGTTGCGCCTCCATGGTCGCGTTGTCGCGATAGCTCATGTAGTAATCATGAAAGGGTGCGCGCTCGGCGTAGTATTCGTTCATCTGCAGAACGATGTCTTTTTTCTTCTCGCCCATATGGATACGGCACCTGTGCCCGCCGGAACGGCCGGGGATGCGCTCAGTCGGAGAACTGGTAGCCGGTGCGGCGGCGGTAGTGGCCGTGGCTGCGGTCCATCATCTTCTCGGTGATGAACTCGCGCCGCACGGTGCAGAAATCATCGTGGTAACGCGATACAATGCGGTTGACTTCGTCTTCGCTGTATGACCTGTTCGGCTCGAACTGGGCCAGGATATATTCCAGCAGGTATTTTCTCTTGCTGCGCCGGGCCGGCATAGTCTCGATATGCTCATCTTTTACGAAATTCGACACTACCTTCTGCCGGGGCGTCCTTTTACCGTTTTTGTTCGACTGCGCCTCCAGCCACTGGTGCACGGCCTGCTCCGGGATGCGCCAGTCCTTGCCGAGCTTGTACGCCTGGATCTCCCCGGCCTGGACCTTGCGCGTAATGACCTGGACGTTCATCTTGAGCTTTTCCGCCAACTCGGCCGTCGTAAAGAACTCGGTGTTCTTGATTATGCCTTCCTGGTATTCCATCGATGTTACTCCTTCATAGAATAGCTGGAAGGTATGCGATTTGAGAGCAGTGTCAAATATTTTTTCATACTGTGCGGTACATAAATCGTTAGTTTCGGGCGGTTGCGATTCATATAATCGTGATTTATCGAATCGGTTGACATCACCGGCGCAATCTGACTTATTATCCGCCGATGACTATCTTCGTCTTCATCCTGCTTTGCCTCATCTGGGGTTCCACCTGGATGGCGATCAAGCTGGGCCTGAGTGACGCCCCTCCGCTCTATGCGGCGGGGATCAGGTTTGTGCTGGCCGTGTCAATACTCTATGCGATCGTTTTCTCCAAAAAGTACCGCCTGCCGAACACGCTGTGCGGCTTTCTCAAGCTGGGCTATCCGGGGCTGTATATGTTCGGTGCGAGCTATGCCCTGATCTATTTCGCCGAGCAACACATCAGTTCGGCCCTGACCTCGGTGCTGTTTGCCGCATACCCGCTCATGATCGCCTTTTTGTCGATTTGGGTACTATCGCACGAAAAAATCCGACCCGCCGGCTGGCTGGGGCTGGCCTTGGGGTTTGTGGGAATTGTAGTGATTTCATATGATTCCCTGCAGACGTCCCCGGACATCTTTCTCGGCACGATTCTGGCGCTTGCCGGCACCCTAGCCGCCGCCTGGGGACTGGTCATACACAAGCGGAAGTTTTCCGGGGAGAACGTCTTCGTATCAACCTCGGTGCAGATGACCATCGGCGGCGTGCCTTTGATTCTGGCCGCCCTTATATTCGAACGCTGGAGCGATTTTGTCATCTCGCCAACATCGGTCGGCTCAATCATCTACCTGGCGCTGCTGGGAACGGTCGTCGCATTTGTGGGTTACTACTGGCTTCTCCAGCGCATCACCGCGGTGCAGGCTTCCCTCATCGCCTTCCTGACACCGCTGGTGGCCATATTCATCGGGGTGGTGTTCTTCTCCGAATCGCTGACAGTGCTGATCGGCTTCGGCACCGTCATGATTCTCTCGGGAATCCTGCTCGTCAGCCGCAAATAGCGGTCTTGAAGCGACCGCCTGCTACTCCTTTTTCATTACCATGGTTGATCTTTGCGCCGTCGGCAGCACCAGCACCTCGGCCACCTGCACGTGCTCTGGCCGCGAAGCAATCCAGATAGCAGCGTCGGCGATATCATCCCCGGTCAGCGGCCGATAGCCCTGGTAAACCTTTTTCGCCCTTTCCGAGTCGCCATAGAACCGAACTTGCGAAAACTCGGTCTCGACCAGGCCGGGATCGATGGTTGATACGCGTACCGGCGAGTCCACCAGGTCAATCCGCATGCCCTTGGTGATAGCATCCACCGCGTGCTTGGTGGCGCAGTATACGTTGCCATTCGGGTAAACTTCGCGACCTGCAATAGAACCGATGTTGATCACGTGGCCGCGGCCGCGTTGAACCATTCCCGGAATGACGGTGCGGCTGACATACAAAAGACCCTTGATGTTGGTGTCGACCATTTCATCCCAGCTATCGGGGTTTCCTTCGTGTATTTTGTCCAGTCCCCGGCTGAGACCGGCGTTGTTAATCAGAATGTCAATCGCGGCCCATTCTGCGGGAAGTGTCCCCAGTGCCGCCTCGACCGCCGACCGGTCCCGCACATCCACGGCAACCGGGTGGGTGTCAACCGTCAGTTCTGCGGCAAGCCTTTCCAGGCGTTCCCTGCGCCGGGCAGCCAGAATCAACCGGGCGCCTGCTTCGGCGAACCTGCGGGCACACGCCTCACCGATACCGGACGATGCCCCGGTAATCAGGACGATTTTTCCGTTCAAATCCGTGCTAGTCATGTCATTTCCTGTCTTTGGAGTACAATGCTCGGAAAATAGCGATTGGATCCGCGAAGGTCAATGGGCTAATCCCGGACAGTTGATAATGGCCTCAATCACTGCAGGATTTGTAATGGCAACTGCCATGTTTCAACAGAGTGTATTTCGCACAAATCTGTTCACAATCCGGACAACCCGCTCCTGCGGAAAGCTTCTGGCTTACAAAGGATATTGGTGGTTTCTCCTGAGGAAGTGTGGGAAATAAACAATAAAACCGACAGTAAATCTCCCGACCTTGCCGGGTGACACCGAATTTAACCCCATAAGGCGCTGTCAATAAGCGCCTTAACAGCGAGCCATTATCGGTCATCGGCGGGCCGGCTCGGGCATGTTTTATGCAGTTCCCTGCGGTAGCAGGATAAAGCTCCAAACAGGTCTGCCCGATAAACTCATTAGGTTTTGCCTGATATCTCGGGTAGGCATAGCTACCAGAGGTACGGCAATGATGACAACAAAACAGAAAGACGTTTTCAGAGGACTGCCCAAGAAAACTTATTGGCACCTGTACAGCTTGCAGAACCTTCAGTCTGAGAAACTGGCCAAGATAGTCAATAAGATTCTGAAAAAGGAATATGTGTTGATCAAGTAGGCTGGGAACTTTTAGCTTGACGGTCTCGTAATATCTGGTATCTTCTCGGCTGATTAGCCAGACCCGCGAGTCTTGTTCGAAGTAGGTTGCCATTCCAGCCCAGTTCCAGGATTTTTGGGTAGAGTGTTATTTTATGATGTGGAAGAACAAGTTGACATTGATGTTGATTCCCGATTCCAAAGGGATTTCTAAGCAGTTTAGCATACGCGTATCTCTCATTTACGCGGCCTCGGCGCTGGTTCTGGTTCTGCTCCTGGCCGACTTTTTCCTTTCCGCCGAGTTCTTCGCGGACAGGGTCAACAAGAAAGAACTGGAAAAGCTCCGTACCGAAAACAGGGAACTGATGGAGCGGTACGAACAGCTGCGCTGGAATATCGCTGAGATCGAGAGCCGCTATCAGGACCTTGTTGACAAGGAGGTCACCATCAGGACTGCCTTTGACCTTCCTGAAATCAATACCGAAGAACGGCAGTTGGGCGTCGGTGGACCGATTCCCCCGGCTGTCGCCACTATGTCGCCGTCACAGCGACAGGCCTACATTACCGAAGTGCAGGTCGACCGTCTTCTGCGGCTGTCGGAATACGAATTGGACAAATACACGGAGGTTGAGCAGTCTCTCCAGGGCATCCAAGACCGGCTGGACCATACCCCTTCTATCTGGCCCACCAAGGGTTGGAAATCAAGCGGCTACGGTATGCGCTATGATCCCTTTACCGGTTATAAACAGATGCACCGGGGTATTGACATTGCCAACCGCCAGGGTACCCCCATAGTCGCCACGGCCAGCGGGCGGGTTACGTTGATTTCCAAGAATGGTCAACTCGGTCGAATCGTGGTTATCGATCACGGTTACGGTTTCAAAACGCGCTACGCCCATCTCGCCGAGGCCAAGGTGAAGCGCGGCCAGACGGTCAAGCGCGGCGATGTTATAGCCCTGATGGGTGCCACCGGCTACGCCACCGGACCGCACCTGCATTACGAGGTTATCAGAAACGGTAAGTGGCTTAACCCCGGAAACTTCATCCTGAACGAGATGTAATCAGCCCGGGACCTGCATACGAAAATTAGCGGCCGTCGCCCTCAGCGACGGCCTTTTCTATACCGGTATATCGCGAGATCCCAAATCCCAATCCCAGCCTTAATTATCGCTTTCGAGTTAAGTTCGGCGCTCACACCCTGCTGCCCGGAACTCTCGGGGGATTATCATTGTTATGTAAACATACTTTATAGGTTTACTGAGCCCACGATTGAGGCAACATTGAATAATAAGTACAACGACAACCACCCCGCTACGCCGGATAATGACGACGAAACCCAGGTCAAGCAGTTGATTGCCGATTTCAAGCACGGTAATCAGCTGGCTTTCAGTGAGTTAGTCGACCGTTACCACAATCAGGTGACCGCCCTCGCTTACAAAATGGTGAATGACTATGATGAAGCAGCCGACATTGCCCAGATCGTCTTTGTCAAGATGGCCAAAAATATCTGGCGGTACGACCCCTCGAAGAAGTTCTATACCTGGCTGTACAGGGTAACAGTAAATGCTTCAATCGATTACATCCGTAAACACCGGCGCCACAAACACGAACCACTGGAAAGCTTTCACGATATCACCGAAAGCGCCAAGTCCGACCCGGAACTATCCTTCCGCCGCCGCCAGTTGGGGGATGAGATAGAACTGGCCGCCGAATCCCTCAGTGAAAAACAGCGCGCGGCCTTTCTCTTACGCGACGTCGAGGGGTGCAAGATTGACGATGTCGCCAACATGATGAACATGCCAGAGGCCACTGTCAGGTGGTATCTGCATCGGGCTCGGAGTAAAATCCGCAAGGAATTGACTCGCAAGTGCCCACAACTTCTGCTCCTGCTCGGCATCAAGTAAAGCCCAACTTTTTCGTAACAAACTCTGTCCGTTGTCCTTATATTGAACCGCTATGCCAGCCACTAAAGAACTACATCTCAAAATAGACGGTATGCACTGCGCCTCGTGCGTCAGCAACATCGAGCGAAGCGTGGCCGCTTTGGAGGGTGTGGGACAGTGCAAGGTCAATCTGGCGCTCAACTCCGCCGCGGTAACGTTTAGTCGGCAGGGAGTCACTGAGGAGGCCATAGTCGATAAGATAAGAGAACTTGGCTATCACGCTCAAATCGGGTCCGCGGACATATTGACGGTCAACCAAAGAGAACTGGCGGCGGCCCGCAGGGCCTTTGTCCATGCTCTGATAGTGAGTGTTCCGCTCATTATTGTGGCCATGTTCCCAATGATCACCGGCTTACATCTTGTCGGTCCGTTGGCGGATGGTATCATTCAGGCAATTGCCGCGGCCATTGTCCTGTTTTATCCCGGTCGAAGCATCATGTCGGATGCCGCCAGGCAGACTGCGCACTTTCGCGCCAACATGAATACGCTTATTGCCCTGGGAACTCTCACTGCTTTTGGCTGGTCGCTGTATGTTTTAATAGTCCAGTTGAATACCGGTACCGGTGAGCCGCTCTATTTCGACTCCGCAGGTATGATTATAGCTCTGATTCTTGTCGGCCGCTATCTGGAGGCCAGGTCCAGGGGCGAGGCCGGACAGGCGATCAGAGCCTTAATAGAGCTAAGGCCGAAAACTACCACTGCCATAATAGAGAATACCGAGATATCCATAGACGCCGGTGCCGTGAGGCCGGACATGGTTCTTCTGGTCAAGGCCGGCGAGAAAATCCCCGCTGACGGAGTAATTGTCGAAGGTGAGGGATTCGTCGATGAATCCCTGCTCACGGGCGAGTCATTGCCGGTGGACAAGAGATCTGGTGACACCGTAGTTGGCGGTTCGCTAAACGGCAACCGGCCGTTAAAGATGAAAGTTACCACCTCTGGTGAGGAGAGTTTTCTCGCCAGGATCATTCATCAGGTAGCTGATGCCCAGAGCCGCAAGGCTCCTGTACAAAGGCTCGCAGACCGGGTCGCCTCCGTATTTGTCCCTATAGTTATTCTTCTGGCGCTCATTACCCTGGCCGGCTGGTATTTGCTGGCCCCCGGCAACCCGCTCCTGGTAAAAAGCGTCATCTCGGTCCTTATAATTGCCTGTCCGTGTGCTCTGGGTCTGGCTACGCCGACAGCCATCCTGGTCGGTGGCGGCCGGGCCGCCCGCGAAGGAATTATTATCCGAGGCGGCGATATCCTGGAAAACCTCACCAGGGTTGATACCATCGTTTTCGATAAGACCGGCACATTGACGGCCGGAGAATTTGAAGTGATAGAAATCAAGACGTTTGGCCGGATGTCGGAGCGAAATCTGGTTCGCATAGTGGGATCGGCCGAGATACAGTCTGAGCACCCCTTGGCCCAGGCTATCGTCAACTACATGCAGCGCCACCGGATAGAAAAGACCATGATAAGAAAGGTCGAGTCCCGGCCGGGGTTCGGCGTAACTGCCGATTGTGACGGCAGGCCGTTGGTGGTCGGCAACCGTTCTCTTATGCAATCCGAGCAGATAAGCCTGGGGCCGTCCTCACTCATCGGCGACCAGGAAATGGAAAAGGGCCGGACGGTCGTTTATGCGGCGCTTGACGGTCAGGTGGTGGGCTTGATTTCGATGTCCGACCGACTGCGCAACGACGCCAAAGAAGTGGTAGGACAACTGAAAAACACGATGACCCGGCTGGACATGATCTCCGGCGACACCCTGAGAACAGCCGGCGGCGTGGCTCGATCGGTCGGGCTGGAAAATTTCCAGGCGGAGGTCCGGCCCGAACAGAAGAAATTCATAGTCGATTCATACCGTAAGGCCGGCTACAACGTTGCCATGGTCGGCGACGGGATTAACGACGCTCCCGCTCTGGCGGCCGCCAACGTCGGCATAGCCATCGGCACCGGCACCGACATTGCGATGGAGACCGCCGATGTCGTATTGATACGGCCGGAGCTGGTCAACGTGCTCAGGCTATTTGACATTTCCCGCCGGACCATGAGGATCATCAGGCAGAATCTGTTCTGGGCTTTCTTCTACAATCTGGCCGCAGTGCCAATCGCGGCCGGAGCCTTTTACCCCTGGTGCGGTCTTACTCTTTCCCCGGTGATTGCCGCCGGCGCGATGGCTTTCTCATCGGTTTTCGTAATTTCCAACTCGCTTCGCCTCAATCAAAGGATACTGTGACTTAACTCCGATGAATGAGTCCGTAACAGCGATCGGGTTTCGGGCAAAAGGGCTGGTTTGTTTTTGCATGGCGACGGAGATTTTATTAAGTTCGGTGTAAAATTAGTGAGTTGTCAAATGTCCCTGGAAAGTCTTAAGCACAAAAAGGATCTGATCCTGTTTCTGTCCCTGACCGTGGTAATACTGGCCCAGGCTGTCTGGTGGATTATTCTCATGGCCCAACTGGTTGATGAAAAGGTCGACCTTGCGACTCGCTTCGGCGCCGACGAATCGTTTGTAGAAGCCCTTCACCAGCAGGAGATATCCCGACAGATGATGGTTGGCGTGGAAGGTATTTTTTTTCTCGTCCTGGTTCTGGCCGGAGCCTGGCTGATCTACCGTTCCCTGCTGAAAGCTGAGGAGTTGAAGGCTCATCAGCAGAATTTCCTGATGGCGGTGACTCACGAACTCAAGACGCCCCTGGCGTCGCTGCAGATTTACCTGGAAACTCTGCGCTCGCCCAAGATTTCCGAGGAGAAAAAAGCCGGCATATTACCCAAGATGAAACAGGACATGCAGCGATTGGAGAAGCTGGTCGAGAACGTCATCGATGCCGGCCGGTTCGAACGTCACGGCTACCGGCTCAAAAGAGAAAGAGTCAATCTCACGGCCTTACTGGAAAGATCTCTGCAAAATCTCAAGCACCTCCCCCTCGAAAAGCCCCTGGAGATCACACAGAGTCTGGCGCCGGAAGTCGCCTTCTATGGCGATCCAAAAGCTCTGGACCGGGCATTCAACGCTATCTTTGAAAACTGCGTGAAGTATCACGATAAAGAGACGGTTGCTCTTACGGTAAACCTCACGGCCGGCCCCCATAGTATCCATCTGAGCATCGCCGACAACGGCATGGGTTTGAAAAAAAGCGATACCGGCAGGATCTTCAGCCGCTTCTACAGGGTGGGCGACGAACTCAAGCGCAGTCGGCCCGGCACGGGACTGGGACTTTACCTGTCGCGCGAGATAATCCGGGAGCACGGCGGCGATGTTTCGGCTCACTCGGACGGCCTGACGAAAGGCACGACATTCGTAATAAACTTGGAGACAGAGGGAATAAATGAAAACGATACTGCTGGTTGAAGACGACCCGTCTCTGGCCGATGGGTTGCTTCTCAATCTTGAAGCCGAGGGGTATCAGGTTGTTCACGTAGACAACGGTAACCTGGTTCTTGATGAGTTCGGTCGTGGTAATTTCGATCTGATACTGTTGGACATCATGCTGCCCGGTACGGACGGCCTGACATTGTGCAAAAGAATACGCGCGCAGGGTCACACGCTTCCGATTATGTTCATCAGCGCTCGAAGCGAGTCCGACGAAAAAATAGACGGAATTCTGGCCGGCGGCGATGACTATATCACCAAGCCGTTCGAGGTACGCGAATTGTTAGCCAGAATTCAAGGCATTTTCCGACGGCAGGCGTGGCTCACCACCCGCGAAAAAGAATCCGAAGTCTATAAGTTCGACGGCCGGTGGATTAATTTCAAGACCTTCCAGGCTAAAGGTCCGGGTGGCACATCGGACCTGACTCGCAAGGAGTGTATGGTTATCAAGTACCTGGTGGAACGCGCGGGTGAGGTCGTCAGCCGGGATCAGTTGCTCGATGCCGTGTGGGGTTATCACATTTACCCCACCAACCGTACGATTGACAACTTCATACTCAAGTTGCGCAAAATACTGGAAGATGACGCTCGCGATCCCAAATACATCGAGACCATCCGGGGGGTCGGGTATCGCTTCGCACACACGGGCCGGAAGTAGACGCAGTTAGCACCGGCAGACGCGCTCCAGCCATCACTCTGAATCGACAGGACAGAACCCGACTGTACGCACAGTGGATAGTCAGTAACCAGTAGCGGCAAGACTCCGGCTCTATTAAGACAGCCCGTAAGCTGTATGTTTTCAATAGATTAGAGCGGCGGTGTCGGTCGGTGCTGCGGATTACTGGGTAGACGGCGGTCTCGGCGGGAGTTCAATCGGGGTCGCCGGCGGCGCCGGTTATTTATTGGTAGCAGGCAGCAGGGTCCTCTCGGTACGGTCGCTTTTCGACTTCTGGGGAAAAGAGTCCGGGATGTCACTTCTGGATCTGGGCGTGCTTTATGGGCTGGCATCAAGAGAGCAAAACGGCGGGATTGTTGCCCTCTCCGCAGGCGTTGGTTTGAGCCGGGCGCCTCAGAAGACAGAGACCGGGCAGGCATGGGGTATCACGTATTCCAGTAGTAGCGGCGAGTCTGTCTCCACGGTCGGCTTGCTGCTGCAATTGCAGATATTCGGCCGCTCCGGCCTGGGACTCAAAGCGTTCGGGATTATCAATTCGGAGCTGTCCTTCGGCGGTCTTCTACTGGGCCTGCGCTTCGGAAAATACAGATGAGCCCACCCCCAGGATCAGACGGGAACCCTCTTGCTACGATTACCGTTTAACCGGGACAAATCCGATATCTCTACTGCGAGCTGTTAGTTGACGGCACGTGATATTTCTCTATTTTCAGTGTGGTATGAGCAAAAGCGAACTTGACATCATTTTAGGTCTGGGGAATGTGGGGGCGGAGTACGAGGGGACGCGCCACAACGTCGGGTTTGAAGTTCTCAACCGTGTGCGTGCCGAACTGGGCGCGAAATCCCTGCCTGATAAGGACCTCTTTTACTCGGCTGAAAGGAACCCGGGTGAATCCCCGCTCATTCTGGCCTGGCCCAGGACACTAATGAACCGAACCGGTCTGGCGGCCAGGGCTCTGCTGACGGAAAGGGGGATATCGCCATCGCACATGCTCGTTATCGTCGACGATTTCAATCTACCGCTGGGCAAAATCCGGTTTCGACGGTCCGGTTCTGGCGGGGGCCACCACGGCCTGGAATCTCTGATCGAACTTCTGGAAACCGAGAATTTCCCCCGGTTGCGGCTGGGTATAGGCCCGGTTCCGGCGGGAATTGACTCAATCGATTTTGTCCTTGGTTGCTTCTCTAAAGAAGAGATCGTGACGACCGAAAAGATGATTGACAACGCTGCTGAGGCTGTTATATTTGCCCTGAATAATCGCTTCGATGAGGCGATGACAAAATATAATATTAACCCTGCCTAGCCGGTTGAGATATCCCCGGCCGGGCCGTTTGAACCTTTAACCAACGTCCGTAGGGAGGATATTGGATGAGAATCTACGAGACCAACTTCATCATCAATCCCCAAACCGACGATGCTACCATCGACAACCGCGTTGCTGCGGTTTCCGACATAATCACACAAAACGGTGGTAAGATTGTCTGTGAAGACCACATGGGAACACGGCGTTTAGCCTACCCCATCAAAGGCCTGACCCAGGGATATTACGGCAGCTTCATTTTTGAAGCCCCTAGCGACGTGCTCCCGCTCCTTGACCGACATTACAAGCTGGACGAATCGTACATACGATTCCTGACGGTCGAATTCGAGGGGGACCTTGCCGAACTGATCGAAGGATCTTCAGGTTCCACGGTCGGCGGCCAGGGTGCCGAGCAGGCTGCCGCGCCGGAGCCGCCGCGACCGGTCGCCCAGCGTCGTCCTGAAACGCCGGAGCAAGCTGCTCCGGAGGTAAAACCAGAAGAGGACAAGTCGGCGGAGGAACCTGCCGAAGAACCGGCGGAGGAAGCCCCTGCCGAAATCCAGGGCGTGAATGCCGGCGTCCCCGCAGAGCCTGCATCAAGCGAAAGCCCGGTTGACAAAGAGACGGAGAAGACGAGTCCCGGAGTGCCGGAATCCGAAAGCGTTTCGGAAGAAGACGAAGAACTTTGATTCGGGTCGGAATCTCGCTGCCGTAAAAAACACACTGGACAAAGAAGGATTTTGCAATGGCTGATATGAAACGAAAGAAAATATGCCGCTTCTGTGAGAACAAGATCAAGTTCGTAGACTACAAAGATGAACGGCTTCTGCGGCGTTTTACCAATGAGAGAGGCAAGATAATCCCGCGCCGGATTTCGGGCAACTGCGCCACGCATCAGAGAAAACTGACCAGAGCTATCAAGCGCGCCCGTATACTGGCGATCATGGCTTTTGAAAGTGAATCCTATCGCTAAGGAAATATCGACAAACATTGTTTCCGGACAGGGACTGCAGCAGAAGACCACGCGGGCCGATTTACTGATCGTTCTGTCAATGTCCGTCTATTCCATCCTTGTTTTCGGGAACATCGGCGGTGCCGTCGGCGGTGCGGGCATGCTTTTGCTGGCCACATTGACCTACTTTGCCGCCATGTACGTCTTTTACGGCGTCACGGTCCTGGCTTACAAGCGCAGGACGCTCCTGTTGTGGACCGGTGTCGGGGCCGCTTTCCTGCTGGGTTACACTTTTGCCGGGCTGAACAACCTCTGGTCGCTTCTGACTGCCTGGAGCATGTTCTTTGCCGCCGGTGTAATTGCCGGCCGGCTGAATATCGCCGGCTGGGGCCAGGAGCGCATATACGTCCTGGGGTCGCTGGCGGTTGCCGTCCTGATCACGGCCCAGTTCCTCCCCCTCTGGCCGGAACTGATGAAATTGGGCAAAAGCGCCGCCGACACTTTTCTGGCCAACAGCGAGCAGAGTCTTATCGCGATGGGTTACAACCCCGAGGCTGCCAGAGAGAGTGTCGCGTTCGTAACAAAGATGTTCGAGGTCGTCACCAGGCTCATCCCGGCCTCAACGGTCATGAGCGCCCTGCTGCAGTTCAGCATCGCTTATATGGTTTTTCTGTATCGCCTTGACCGGCAGGATACCGGGCCAAGACGGCTGGCGCCTTTTCACCTCTGGAAGATGCCCTTCGGCATAATACCGGTGGTTATGGTAGTAGTTCTGCTGCGCATATTCGGCGGTGAAACAGCCACCCTGATGGCGGATAACGTACTCGCCGTCCTGTCAATATATTACTGCGTGACGGGGCTGGCGCTGGCTGAATACTTCCTAAGCAAGCTGCACCTCTCTCGCATTTTCAAAGCGGTCTTTTATTTCATGCTCTTCCTGACCGGACTGGCGGGATTCTTTATCGCCGCTCTGCTCGGCTTCATTGACAGCTTTGCCGACTGGCGCAAGGTGCAACAGCCGCAAGCGGCAGGAGCGTGACATTAAGATAGACGATAATTTTGTTGCATAGGGTATGGAAAGGAATTAATATGAAAGTGATACTGCGCGAAGACGTCGCAGAGCTGGGTGAAGCCGGACAGGTCGTGGAAGTCAAGAGCGGCTACGGCCGCAACTATCTTATTCCGCGCAATCTGGCCATTCCAGCCACTAAGGCGAATCTGCGGGCTATTGACGAGGTCACGAAGCAGAAAGACCTGCGCGAGCGCAAGCTTCGCCGCGAGGCGGAGATAGTAAAAGAGAAAATCGAAAAACTGTCCGTCTCCACCGAAGTCTTGGTTGGCGAAGAAGACAAGTTGTTCGGGTCGGTGACAAGCGCCGATATCGCCAAATTGCTCGAGGAAGAGGGCGTTATCATCGACAAGAGAGCCATCGTACTCGACGAACCGATCAAGGTGCTGGGTGTCTACACCGTGTCAGTCAAGGTCGAGAAGGACGTTACCGCCGACTTGAAGCTGTGGGTGGTTAAGAAATCGTAACGATGAAAATGGTCGAAGTTACAATCGAGGGCCTGGCGCTGGATATGACCACCAATTCGCCGGTGGTCATTTTGTCCCCCCCGGGAATGAACAAGGTCCTGCCGATATGGATCGGCCACGCCGAAGCCTGGGGCATTGCCATGGAACTGTCCGGGGTCAGCTCCAAGCGCCCCCTGACCTACGATCTGCTCAAAAGGGTCATTGAAGCCCTCGACGCCCGCGTCGACCGCGTGGAAATAACGGAACTGCGGGAACAGACGTTTTACGCTCGACTCTACCTTACCAACAAAAACAAACAATATGAGATTGATGCCCGTCCCTCCGACTCGATCGCGATAGCGTTGAAAACAAAGGCCTCCATCTTCGTCAACGAGGAGTTGTTCCATCTCAAAGAAGGCGAATCCTCGGAACTCCCGAACATGACCACCGACCCGGAGACCTTGAGAGACAGGCTAAGAAAGATTAATCCTGAAGATTTCGGGAAATACTCGCTGTAAATGGGCTCCGTGATGCTCAGGGCAGCCGTCGTTCTGTGGCTCGCTGCCGCCATCGTCGGCGACATCGCAGCTGACGTTATTGAAGACCGGCCGGAAGTAGTCACTCTTTATGCCCGGGGGAAACGCCTCATGCGGGAGGGGGCCTGGCTGGAAGCCTCCAAAACTTTCCAGGAATTAGCCGGCCGCTTTCCCCAATCCGCTAATCTTGATCTGTTCGTGTTTAACCGCGCCAAGTCGGACTACTACTTCGGCAGCTACAGTGAAGCCATTGCCGGTTTTTCCTATTTCGTCTCACGCTTTCCGGCGTCGGCCGAACTCGCCCATGCCCATTTCTTTCTGGGCAATGCTTACTATCTGAGGGCTGATGTTACCCGTGCGGTGAAGAACTACTTCGAATCTTACCGGCTTTCGAGCGACAGCCGGCTCACGGCCCTTCTGGAGTCGTCCTTGAGAAGTGCCTTTGAAAACGCCGCATCGGTTAAACTGGGACAGGCTGATTTCGAGAAATTCCCTGAAGATAAGCGCTGTGCCCTGATCAAAGCTATTGTCGATGGACTCATAGCCAGCGACCGGGTGGCGCTGGCCAGGCAAATTGCGGGTCACTGCAACCAGAAACTCGATTTCTCAGGAAAACTCGAATACCAGCCGGGTTCGTCCACGAAGATGTTCGAGGTGGCCGTCGTGTTACCGTTCTCCGGGGAACTCCAATCCTTCGGTGAGGAAATATATGCCGGGGCGGTCGTCGGCGCGGAATTTTGCCGCCGGCAAACCGGTCTGGACTTCACCCTGGCCACCTATGACACCCACGGTGATCCCATCAACGCCGCGCGGATCATCGGCGAGCTGGTGCATTCCGAGACGCACGCCGCTATCGGGCCGCTGACGAGCGAGGAAGCCGCGGTGAGTTCGGCCTCGCTGACGTGCGGCAATCTCCCCTTGATAATTCCGGCCGCCACTCAGGCAGGGCTTACTGCTCTCTCCCCGACATCCTTTCAGCTTTCGCCCAACATCGAACTGGAGGGCGTGTTGATGGCGGAATACGCGCGCAATCGGATGAATTTCGATTCGGCCGCCATCATAACCTCAACCAGAACCGAGCACCTGCGCATGGCGCGCGCCTTTTCAGAGCGCTTCCGTCAGCTCGGCGGCGAGTTGGTCGCCATCGAGTATTATCGCCCCCGCGATAAAGACTTCGGACCCTATATTCGCGATGTAAAGGCAATAATTCTGGGTGAGGAACCCGATTCAGTCTACTTCATCAACGAAGACGGTGACACTCTCGATTTTGACATTGTGCCCGCACAGCTGGACTGCCTCTTCTTGCCGGGCAGCCCCGGCCAGTTGAAGCTGGTGCTTCCCCAGATAAACTTCTACAACCTTTCCGCCTTTTACCTGGGCACGGACGGCTGGGGCGACAGAGATATTTATAGTCTTAGCGGCAATATTACTCGAAGGACTGTTTTCCCCTCCCCCTTCCTCGCGGGTGCGACCGGAGATGACTACCTGGCCTTCGCGGCAGCCTACGATGCTCGTTACGGACGCCCGCCGCAGCGGCTGGCCAGCCTGGGATACGACGCCATCAAACTCGCCGCCGCGGCCATCGCCAACGGCGGTGTCACCCGGGAAAGCTTCGCCGAGAAACTGGCTAAAATCGCGCGCTACGAGGGAGCTTCCGGAATCATCAGCTTCGGCTCTCACCGCGAGAATATCGAGATGCCGCTGTACTTCATCGAAGACGGGCAGCCGGTGCTGCTGAATAATGCCGACACCACCTCGATGTTAGAGGAAACGCCCGTCGACTGAACTATGTACAGCCGGCTTTGCCTTTTCAATTCGATTGCTTATATTCAAAAAGAGGTACCACACTTTTTGACGATTGGAGTTGATTAAATGACCGACAAGAAAGTTGCCATTAAGATGATAGTTGACGGCCAGGTGCGCGATGTCAGCTACGAGGAGCTCGCTTTGTCCAACAACCTCGCTCAGGAAGCCCTGGTCAGGCTGCTCATTGACAAGAAAGTGTTTGAACCCAGCGAGCTTCTGAAAATGCTCGAAACGGTCAAGAAAGAGCGTTACCGCCAGCCCGAGGAAAAGTAGTATGATCGCACGGGAGGAAAAAACCTCCGACAAGCTGCCACCCGGGGCGGAATCCGAAAAACTCCTCATGAACTGGACCACCCACCCCATGCAGAAAAGGCCGCTGGTCACAGCCCTGGTGACCATTTTCATTCTCGTTATCAGTATGCTCGTGTATCTGGCCATGGAATCGAAGGCCTTCTCGGTGCTCGCCCTGGTCGTCTTGTTTGCCTCCCTCGCCAGGTTTTATCTCCCCACCAAATACCGGTTGACCGACCGCGGTATCACTGTCAAGAGCCTCACCCAGACCGTCAACAAGCCGTGGTCGATGTATCGAAGCTGCTATCCCGACAAGAACGGCATCCTCCTCTCGCCCTTTGCAGAACCGTCCCGGCTGGAAAACTTCCGCGGCATATTTCTTCTCTTTGGCGGTAACAGGGAAGCAGTGATCAGTACTGTCAAAGACCAGATAAACAAACACCGGGAACAATCCGCGGACCGGCCGCCCGCCGGCGGCGATGACAAAAAGGAAGGCACGCCGTGAGCTTTTTCAAGGGAAATGTCGATCTGCCCGATCCGGACAACAATGCCCTGCCGGAACAGGAGAATGCCGTGCTCGACAAACTGGCCCGCAAGACGGTCGAAAAAGGCATGGCGGTGCCGGCCATTCTGTTCCTGGAATCAGTCAAGCCGCTCAATTTTATCGGCTCCCAGGTGATGGTGTTTTTCGAACCGGTGGTGCAGACGATTTTTAATTTCAAGGACTACGATACCTTCCGCAGCGCCCTCGAAAAAAGAGAGTCAATCGAAATCTTGCTTCTGAAAATAGAGAAACACGACGCTGTCGCCCTGAGCCGCGACAAGCGTATCAAGAAATTTCTCAAAAAAGAAAAGAAAAACTGGAAGTGGTATCAGCGCTATCTGGGTATATTCACACCCAAACTAAAGATCCCCGATGACGTTCTCAATCCCCCGGAGAACGAAGATACTGCCGGACAGACCAAACCTCCCGCCCAGGCCTGACAACCCGGGGCATTTCGTTGTACAAGTAAATCCCTTAGAAACTTATGGGGCCTTCCCGCTTTGTGTTCACCGCGATAACGATCACCGGCTCAGCGATTGACATTCCCTCTCGATTCGAATACGTCCTCTTTCGCCGTCGAGCAATTGACACAAATCAGTCGATTATGACACATTATATCTTTACAAATAAGCTCTTTTTTGTATACTTATCTTGACTTTACGCATGTCTCACGAGTTCGCGCCATCATTGACAAAACATCAGCCGGAGAGGGACTATATAGGACGGTATTGGCGCGCAAGTACTTCGGCAGGTTTTCGTTTCCCCGTAGTCCCCCCTGCAGGTATTCGGAGGAGGTATTCCCATGTTCAGGTCGTTAACGACGTTTTGCCTTGTGCTATGCATGCTCGCAGTTGCCGGGGGATCAGCCAAGGCGGCATTAATCTGCGGTGATGCGGACGGCAACATGATGGTAAATGTTTTGGATGTTGGTTTTGTCTCCAACTACGTTTTTAGTGACGGCCCCGCGCCAGATCCTTTACTGGATGGGAACGCGGACGGTTGTATGAATGTTAACATCGCCGATGCCGTAAGGATATTTCGCTACCTAATGTACTTCGAGCCTCTTGGCGACTGTCAAAACACCGATGACTGCTCCGAATTTGTGGCCGGAAACTCTGTCAGAATCGGCTCACCCCCATACGATGTTTATCCCGGCGGCGACTCAATAGCCATCCCCATCTACTTCACTAACTCGGAGACACTGAGCGGTCTCTCAATAGGTTTTGTCCACACCAATGACAGCATCCAGATTACATCAATTAATACTACTGGCTCCGTAGTGGGAAGCCTTTCCTCTCTCTTCAGGCCGGCGCAGAAGAAGGTGCTGGTCGGGACCTCTTCAGCGCAGGTGACCGCCCAGACGGACGGCTTGATGGTGAAGCTGAACGCACAAATTCTCGGGGGCACCACCGATCAGCCGATTGATCTCGACAGCGCCTTTGTCGGGCCGGCCGGTCCCTTCATTTTCGTGCCGCAGTCGTCTGGCGTGACGCGACCCGGACTCGAAGTACCCGAGGAGCCGCAGCCGTACACCGTTGCCGCTGTCGATTCGGCCCATGTCTACAAATCCGGC
>CBFCYQ010000025.1:0-19553 GCA_965602205.1 uncultured bacterium
AACGACCGATTCATCCCAGCAACCCTGGTCGGTATAGATCGCGGCGCGGGGACCGTCGGCGAAGGCCAGTGCAAAGGTCGGCTTGTCGGAGTCGCTGCAGCCGGCAAACGTCGCCACGATCACGCACAGCGCGGCACCTGTCAGAGCGCCGATTCTTCTGCCTGTTTGTCCGAATGGTTTAGACATCATTACCTCTCCCTCATTGTTATGGCGGCATAGAGTTGTCGCCCGTCCATCATAAAGGACGGCTTTCCTCTGACATTTGTGCAGTGGTGTCGAATCTACGATGGCTCGTGTTTCGCCTGTTTACCATAGAGCAGGTCATCTCCCCGGACGGATACGGTACGGGCGAAGGCCGAGCGTTTAATACCGGCTCGGACGAGATTGTGCACCAGGGTCGGCGGGTGGCTATAGGGACATACTTTCATGCACAGGCCGCAGTCGGTACCGATAGTGCGCCAGTAGTAAAGACACTGCTCGGCGTTGAGGGACCATTTGTCGACACCTCGCCTGGGAGCTTTCTCGCCTTTGGGTATGGCGCCGGGGGGGCAGTTGGTCGCGCACTTGCGGCATTTGGCACAGAAGTCCTGGACGCCGAAGGAAATCGGGCTGTCGGGTACGAGCGGCAGGTCAGTGGTCACGGCTCCCAGCCTGATGCGAGGCCCGAATAGGGGCGATATAAGATAGCCCAAACGTCCCAGCTCGCCCAACCCGGCATCATGCGCCACGGGAACCATCAGTACCTGGTAGTTGCTGCCCGCGATGTGGGCGCGGGCCGGGTAACCGAGCGCGCGAATATGCTCGGCCACGGAGATCGATATCTTCGCGCCCCTCAGGTATTGCCGGGCCGATTCTTCGACAATGCCCATACCGGGGGCGGCCTCGACGTTCTCATAGGACATTTCCAGCGTGAAGGCTATGGCAAAGCGGTGGTCGTTGACAACCGGCGCACCCCACTGTTCGGGACCGCGGCCGACGTGCGAGTAAACGTGCATAGCGTTGAGCGTCGCTATCCCGACTTCGTCGCCGCCGAGTTGCAGGACCATCTCTTTGATTTTCGAAGTCATGTCTGCCGGATCAGTTTCGCGACGGTTGGGGCTGACCTCGCCATCGACATCGGTTGTCAGGCTCTCGATGAGGTCAAAGGTTGAATCCACCGCGGCCGAGCGTTCGGCATCGTAGTAGCGACCACCCGGCTCGAAAAGTTCCGGAAGTCGGCGGATGCGGTCGTCGACACTTATGTTATCCGGTCGCATGGCGTAGTAGTTCTCGTATTTGTCGGTGCCGGGAGTGTATTCTTCGCGCGAGAAGATGACGTCGCGTTCGTCGAATTTCTCGTTTAACCCGCCTGTGGGAAGAGGTTTAACGGAGCCAATTGGGACGAAATACAGAAACGCCAGCAGCGCGATTGCTATCAGTACAACGGTCATCACATAGCCGGCGGGGATCAACAGAAAGTAGCCGCCGAACCATGCCAGACCGACAACTAGTAGCGCGGCGCCGCTGATAGCGGCGGCTCGCATCATTTTCTCACGAATGGAAGTAACGGCAAATAGCCCACAGAAGAGGCAGATTGCGGCTCCGGCAACGAGGAAAATCACATCAAGGATATTCATCCTGCCCCAGATTACGCGACGCCGCAGCCCTTAACAAGCCTTTTCTTGGTTGGCGCAACGCTCCAAGCCGCTGGTAAGCCCTTATTCTTTACGGGCAGGCGGGTGGGGCGGGGCCGGAAGGAATGCCAAAGAGATAGGCGACGAGATAGGTGATGTCCGAGATGTTTATCTTCTCTTCAGTGTCACCATTGGCATTACCCTCCTCCAGGCAAGCCGGGGCGGGGCCGGAGGGAATGCCGAAAAGATAAGCGACCAGGTAAGTGATGTCCGAAACGTTGATTTTATCGTCGGGGTCGCCGTTGGCATTGCCACGGATGCCGATGCAATCTACGACCGGGCTCCAGCCGACGAGTTTGGCCATCAGCCACCAGAAGGCCTTGCCTTTCAAGTAGCAGTTGAAGCAGTGGGAATGGGCACAGGAACAGTCGGGGCAGCCCGGGTGAGCGGCACACCATGTGGCGCACCAATTGCAGGCATCGGTGGCCTCCGGATAGTAGTTGCCATCGGGGTCGTAACTTTCGATATCGGCAAAGTCGAAGAGAATTTTGCTGTTGGTAGCGCACCAGTCGCGGATCTGGTTATTGTTGGCGTACAGTGGGCCGGTCGGGCCGGAACCGTCGAGGTGGCCGGTCATGTAGATGAATGTCACATCGAGGTAATCCGTTTCGAGCGTATTCATGGCCTCGAGGTACGCGGAAATACCTGCGGGAGTATTATCCGAGCAGCCACCGCACCAGGACCACATGACGACATTGACCTCCGGGTGACCATCGAGATAGCTGCGGGTGGGCGGCACCCATGACACATCGCCAGCATGACCCAGGTCGTCGCCGTACTCATAGAAATATGGCCGGGTATACAGGGCGTTCTCGGCCTGCAGGAGCGCAAGGCCCGTCATAACCTGGCTGCCGTGCGAGGTGTGGCCGTAGAAGAAATTGAGGTCGGTTGTGATCTGCTCAACAACAGACGACGGGATCTGCGCGAATTTGCTGACGGCAAAATGATTGGCTACAACGGCGTCGGCACGTGAGACTGCGGCCGCGCCGAGAAGAGTTATCAGCAGACAGGCCAGAGGCAGGATCGCGGCGGCTTTTCTGGTACTCATGTTCCCTCCATATATGGACTTTCGTCAAAGACGACTTCAATGACGCGCTCATAAGTTATGACAGTATTGGTCGGCAATCAAGAACGTTCTATCCAGCATTGGTCGCGCCGTCGGACGCCCGCACGGGCAGCTCCTGCCGGCTACCACCAGATTTGGGTGGAACCATCGATACTGAAGATGCGCTCCTCGCGGTCGGAATCTATGGCCGTCAGCCAGTAGAGGCCGTTGGCCGGGACGTCGTCAAAACCGAGGGGACCATCACCGGCGACGGCCGTAGTGATTGAATGCCAGCCGTCGTCCCAGTAACACAACTCGTATTCCTGCCCGGGAGTCAGCGGCGCGATAGCAATGCTCTCGGTAGAGTAACTCCAGTGGCCCAGCGTTGTTTCAGACAGCGTGACGGGCGCGTTGTTATCCATCTGAGGTTGGAATTCTTCGATGCTGCAATCGGTGCGAACAACAAAGGGAGGGCCGAAGGGTACGATCTCCTCGTTCATATACAACGCCGGCAAGTAGGCGATGCCCTTGCCCATATCGGTGAAGGCGGTTTGGCCTTCGATGATTTTTCCCCAGTGAATCGCCCGCCATTCGCCGGAGTTGAACACGCAGAGGTAGGCAATATTGATCGAATCGGGGATGTCTCTTTCGAATGTGACAGTGACGTCGCATACGTCGAGATAATCAGGCGTGACGTCCACATAGCTTTTACCGGCGAGCCAGCCGGGCATCTTTTCCTGCCGGTTGTCCTGGAAGCAAAGGTTTTGCGGTTGTTTGGCAAAGGTCTTGCGGTAGATCTTGGCGGCTTTGTTGACCAGCCGGTAGGCGCCCGGATTGGCCTCGGCGCCCATAAACGGAATGACGCGGCCGTCCGGCGCGACAATGGCGTTCCAGGCATGGTTATTGCCGGTATTGGCCCAGTGCGGGGTGTAGTCGCTGGTCACCGCGAGGCCATTGGCACGCATGGCGTAGATGGTGACATTGGTCATATCCTCGCAGCGACCTTTGCCGGCGGCCAACATCTCGGTCATTCCCTGGTCGGTGGGATGGTAGTAATAGCGCGGGTCGAAAGTAAACCAGGATTTGATATCATCATTGATGAGGGCCGCCGCCTCAACCGGGTCGGCCGAGTCGGTCATGCGCGGGGCCAGGTCGGTGTACATATCCCAGAAAGTTTTGCGCCAGGGTTCGAGGGGTTCATTGCTGCCACGATACGGCAGGACGTAGGCCGTGAAATCATCGAATGAAAGCCCCCCGGCCCAGGGTCGTTCGCGCCAGGCTTTGAAGGCGTAGTCAATCTGCTCAACCAGGAAATCCGCCTTTATAGCATCGAGGTCCTCGGTCGTCGCTTTCCGTTTGTAGTCAAGCTCTCCCCGGCGTTCTTCGATGCTGTCACCGGCGGCCTGGACCGCTGGATAGTCGGCATAGTCAAGGGCATTGAAAACGACCTCGGTCCCGGCCGTATCGACAAACTTATACGTGACATAACTGTGCCCCTCCATATTGGCGATGAGGTGCATAGCCGCCCGCAATTTCAGCGAGTCGCCTACGGCGGCATAATGGTCGAGGACTTTTTCAAGCTCGGCACGATTTTCACCCGCCGTTTCAAGCGCCGCAATGACGGCTTTTGAATAGCCGCGCGCCGGGTCTTCGGTGGTGGCGCAGGCAACACACAGAAGGCCCGCCGCCACTCCCGTCGCCAACTTCCTGAGATATCCTGCCAGCATCCTTCTCCTCCTTTTGGATGTCAAGTTACCTTGATATAACGTAGAAAATGCCGGCCGCAAAGCCAAGCGATATTCTGAGCGGGCGGAACGGCGGTGAATTACATGTAGTAAATCGTGTGAGGAATTCGTATAATTCGGTAGAGAGCACTCTCCGAACACAGCCAGGGAAAACCGTCGGGAAAGCACCTATAAAGAAAGGGTTATGGACCAATGAGACAGATAGCCTTTATACTTGTCGTGTTTCTCGGGACATGTTGCTGCATCCACGGCCAGCCGGCCTCGGACAGCAGTTTTGTGCCGCTCACTATTTCCCAGCTTACGGATAAACTACACATCATCACGGTAACGGGCGGCCGTGAATTCAACATGCCATTGTTCGGGACCAATCTACTGGCGTCGGTGGGTCCGGACGGCATTCTTCTTGTGGATGCGGGATTCGAATCCACCGGGCCGGCGCTGCGCGACACGCTCAAGTTCCTGGGAAACGGTAAGCTCAAGATAGTCGTAAGCACTCACCATCATGCTGACCATACCGGCGGCAACAAATTCCTATCGGACCAGGCCCCTGTTTTGGCGCACCAGAACGTTCTTACGCGCATGTCCGGCGACTACTTCCATCTGCGGGGACAGCCGGACCCGGACCGGCCGACGGTTGGATTCGATGATTCATTGATTATTCACTTCAATGGCGAAGAAATTCATGTTGTCCACACGCCCAGGTGTCATACGGACGGCGATGCATACTTATACTTCACGGCTTCGAAGGTGGTTGCGGTCGGCGACCTGTTTTTCCCGGACGAGATCCCTTATATCGACCTGCCGCGTAACGGCACGGTCAGCGGTTACGCGGCGCAAATAAGGCGATTCATAGAAATCTTCCCCGACGACGTGACCTTCCTGGCCGCACACGGGCGAAGCTACAGCAAGGAAGATCTGGAAAAATACCACAACATGCTGACAGAAACAGTGCGCCTGGTCCGGCAGGCGGCTAATGACGGTCTTACCGCCGGGCAAATGATTGAGCAGAACCTCCTGGCCGACTGGGCGGAATGGGAAGGGCAGTTTCCCACCTCGACGCCGACGGCCTGGATACGGACGGTCCATACCGAACTGTCCGGTGCGACCGATACAAAACCCTCCATCTGCGAGCCGATGACCTACGTTCTCATTGACGGTACGATCCAGGATGCCACACAGGAATACCGTCGGCTGCATACGACACAGCCCGACGCTTATGATTTCGGCGAGAACCAGCTGAACATGCTGGGGTATCAGCTCCTGGGGCGGCAACGCCTCGGCGATGCGCTGGCGATATTCAAACTGAATGTCGAGGTCTACCCCAACGCGTTCAACGTATATGACAGCTACGGCGAGGCCCTGGCGGCTGCGGGTGATACCGCCCTGTCGATTATCAATTACGAAAAATCGGTCGAACTCAATCCCGAGAACAC
This sequence comes from uncultured bacterium, assembly GCA_965602205.1. Taxonomy (GTDB): domain Bacteria; phylum Zixibacteria; class MSB-5A5; order GN15; family FEB-12; genus DAOUUR01. The sequence goes on from CBFCYQ010000025.1 coordinate 5,897, forward strand.
CAACGCCGTGGAAATGCTAAAACGGCTGCGCCAGTCCGACTGACGCGGCGGCGGCTTTCCCACTACGGGCAGACCGGGGGCGCGGGACCGGTCGGGATGCCGAAGAGATAAGCCAGCAAGTACGACACGTCGGAGATGTTGATCTTTTCATCCGGGTCGCCGTTGGCGTTGCCCTCCGGCGGGCACGGCGGGGCGGGACCGGTCGGAATACCGAACAGATAACTGAGCAGATAACTCACGTCAGATATATTCACCTTGTCGTCTTGATCGTCGTTGGCGTTGCCACGGAAGGCGAGACAGCAACCCTCACCGATATAAAGCGCAAACGTCCGGGAGAACTCGGAAACGTCCAAACCGGTAAAGGCGCGGTAACGCCAGTAATAGACTGAATCGACATATAACACCTCGCCGATCCCAAAGTGGGTTTCGACGAGTCCGGAAGTATCGTACACGGGCGTACCGAAGTAGTAATCCTGGTCAAGCTGGAGGTGGAAGCTGTCGGCCTCGGGGGTGTTCTGCTCGGCCAGTATGCCCCAGTCGAGAACCGGTGACGGTGTGGCGGTCTGAAGGCCGTTGGGTGGTTGAATAGAAGAGACCGGTTCATAGGTGTAGTAGAAGACCATGCTGTCGGTTTCAGACGGGGCCTGAATAGTGCCGGCTTTGTAGGGCATGTTCAGGTTGTAGAGGTTGGCCAGTTTTACCTGGGCGGTACCGTTAATCCGAATGCCGATGGTGAAGGGTTGCTGGTCGATGGGGTCGGGTTTTCTGTGCACGATAATCTTATATTCTCCCTCCATGAGATTGTAGTCGAACACCTGCTCGTCCACCAGGCCATCACCGGCAGCGTTGCCCTCCGCATCCAGGCGCCAGAAGGCAGAGCCGGCGACAGTGGTGAAGTCGCGCGAGATGGCAAAACCGTCCGGGTTGACGATATCGAGATTGACGCTCGAATAGCCGGTGGTAACCATCTCGTAAGGTGACACATCGGAGGGCGCCAACAGGTTGGTGGCAATAGCGATACTATCAACAGCCATGAAGCTTCCCACGGCGAAGTCGGGAGTGGCATCACGGTTAAAATCGGCGGTCGCCATGGGTATAAAGATTGAAGTAGGGATAGTTTGCAGACTGACATAGACGGTATCGTCGAAGTCACCGACGCCGTCACCGAAATAAATCTCCATTCTTGACAGTGATAGTTGCGAATTGGCGGAGACAACGTCAAGCCGGCCGTCCCGGTCAACGTCGGTGACCATCAAGTAGTAAAGCGTGCCCTCCACACGCGACGTATCCCAGCTCAGAAGACCGCCGTTGCCATCGCCCAGGGCCACCGTGATGACACTGGAAGTCGGGAGAAAGGGTGAGACGAGGGCGAAGTCCGGATTGCCGTCGCGGTTGAAATCGGCCAGGGCATTGGCCGTGGAGACCTGAAGGGCGTTGGTGCTGGCCCAGGCGGAGCCGCCGGCCGTGAAGACGGCATCACCGTCGTTGGTATAGATGGTGGCCGAGTCGCTGTTGACCAGCACGAGGTCGTCGAAGCCATCCCCATTGAAATCGCTCACGTCCACCGCCACAAAGGAGATCGGCGTGGAGGCGCTGGAGGGGAAGTCGCCCGTACCGTCACCGAAAAACAGATGATTGGGCGTAACGGCCAAATCCATGTACGGGTCATCGTTGAAGTAGCCGGTGGCGAGAGTCGGCAGACTGCTCCAGCTGACCGGCTCGAAAAGTGTCGAGAAGGTTCTGTCGCCGTTGTTAATGAAAGTCGCGACCGTGTTATCGTGGGTACCGTTCTCGCAGTCGACGACGACCATGTCGAGTAGCGTATCAGCGTCGATGAAGTCGACGGCCAGGCCGGCAAATAAGAATGTGTTTTCGTATCGAACGGGTGGTTCGAAACCTCCGCCGCTCAAGCCGTACTGCACAAAAAGCCCATCGTCCTGCTCTGCGGTGCCTCCGCTGGTGTAGGCCAGGTCGATATTGTTGTCAAGGTCGAGGTCGGCGGCGACCATCGCCCAAACGGCGGCCGGGTGCGTGTGGCTGACCTCGAAATTGAGTTGAGTACTGTCATAGACCATGATGTAGTTCAATTCGGTTAGTGTATCCGCGATACTGCCGTCAGATGCGATGAGGGTCACATCGTAGGCTCCGGGGTTTACGTAGCTATGCGAAGGGTCTTGAACCGAACTGGAGTCACCGTCACCGAAATACCATTTCCACTCAGTCAGCGGATCCGGTCCGACAGTTGTCGACTGGTCAGTAAAGGTCACGGCGAGAGGAGCAAAGCCGGAGCTCGGGTCGGCCTCAAAAGCGACGCCGACAGGATCGCAGGCATCGCCGTCACCGTCACCATCGCCGTCTTCCTGCCCGGGGTTGTAGGCATCGACACAGTTGTCACAGAGGTCGCCCACATCATCACCGTCGTTGTCGAGCTGGTCCGCATTCGGCGTAAAGCGGCAATTGTCGCAGGCGTCGCCGATGCCATCGAGATCCTCGTCCTCCTGGCCCGGGTTGTAGGTATCGGGGCAGTTGTCACAGAGGCTGCCGATGCCGTCGCCGTCCGGGTCGGGAGTTGTCGGGCAGTCGATAACTGTGAAACAATGCGGCCCCGACCAGTCGGGTGTGATGCTGGAACCGCCGTCCGACCAGAGCCAGTGGCCCATATTGGGAAAGAAGGCTGAGTCGATGCAAATGGTCTTGCCGATATCATCAGGGTCAAGGGTGACATTGATTAGCAGGGCGACGGCGTCGTACCCTGACGGCAGGTCCGGCTCAGTCACAGAGATGCCGGCAAAGCCAACGGTATCGGCGGCGCTACCGTCAGCGCTGAAGTAGCTGACGCCCCAAAAGTCCAAGCCTTCACTGAAGGCATCACTGAGGCCGCCGGTTGAATCCCCCACGGGGATTCCCCAGGTAGCGCCATCGGGCGAGTAAATACGGAAACCGTTGGCTAACCCCGATATCGAGGCACCCGTTACCGTCATACGCAGGTTAAAGGTGACAGGACCGACAACAACGGAATCGCTGCTGACCGAGTGGCTCACACTTTCCAGGGAAATAGAATTAATGGGGTCGCAGGCGTCGCCGTCACCGTCGCCGTCGCCGTCTTCCTGCCCGGGGTTGTAGACGTCGACACAGTTGTCGCAGAGATTGCCCACACTATCACCGTCGTTGTCAAGCTGGTCCGAATTCGGCACGAAACGGCAATTGTCGCAGGCGTCGCCGATGTCGTCCAGATCGTCATCTTCCTGACCGGGATTATAGTTATCGGGACAGTTGTCGCAGAGGTTGCCCAAATCATCACTGTCGTTGTCAAGCTGGTCCGAATTTGCCTCGTACCGACAATTGTCGCAGGCGTCGCCGATACCGTCCAGGTCGCCGTCTTCCTGACCGGGATTATAGTTATCGGGGCAGTTGTCACAGAGGCTGCCGATGCCGTCGCCGTCCGGGTCGGGAGTGGCGGGGCAGTTGACAATCGTGAAACAATGCGGCCCGGACCAGTCGGGCGTAGTGCTGCCACCGCCGGACCAGAGCCAGTAGCCGGCATTGGGATAAAAGGCCGAATCGATGCAGATAGTCTTGCCGATATCATCAGACTGAAGGGTAACATTGATCAGCAAGGCGACGGCGTCGAATCCTGATGGCAAATCCGGTGCGGTCACAGAGACACCGGAAAAACCAACAGTATCGGCAATACTGCCATTGGCACTGAAATAGGTGATCGTCCACATGTCCATACCACCGCCGAAAGCGTCACTGATCCCTCCTGTAGAATCTCCCGTGGGTGTACCCCAGGTGGCGCCATCGGGTGAATATATGCGGAAGCCGTTCGTTAAGCCTTGAACATCGGCCCCTGTTACGGTCATGCGCAGGTTAAAGGTGACGGGACCGGCGGCGACCGTATCGACGTTAGTTGACCCGCTAACACTTTCCAGGGAAACGGAATTACCGGCGGCATACACCGGCAGGAAACATAATGCCAGCGCATACAGAACCACTATCGCTCGGCTCATAGTATCTCCTTACATTGGAACGGCCCGGAAGGCACAGATGCAGACCTGCGGATGTAGATTACCTCGTCCTCCGGTCTTCTATCAGTGATAGTATAACCTATTTTAGATAACCGTCAAGGGTAATCGCAATCGATGCCGGCATGACAGGGCCAGTTTTTGTTGATTATGGCGCGCGATTGGGCTTAGGTTACAGATCATGGTCAAGAAATACGACGATAAGGCCGCCGGTCGCTTCTGGACCAGGCGACTTGAAGACACCGACCCATTATCGGCGGTGCTGGCATTTGATGCCCCGAAGTCCCTCAATAGAGCGTACGACATCTGGGAACGGCAGAGTTTGCTATCGCTTTTGGAGTCATCACTAACAGGGAAGAAAGCGCTTGACCTTGGCTGCGGAACCGGTCGTATCGCGCTGACGCTGGCCGCCGAAGGCGCGGAGGTCACGGCGCTGGATGTCTCGCCGGGTATGTTAGATTATCTGGCAAAACAGGCGCGCCGGCGGCGGGTAATCTCGCGTGTGAAATGCGTTTCGGCATCATCGACGGCGATACCGGCGGACGACCGTACGTTTGATATTATCACCTGTTTTGGACTGCTGGAACATCTGCCTGATGCCGCTCGCCGGAAAACACTGCTCGAAGCGTTTCGGGTATTGAAGCGAACGGGTCGGTTGTTTGTCGTGGTCAATAACACCAAGTGTGTGTTTGTGCAACGGCGATACGGTCTTAGAGAGCAGCGAGAGGATGGTTACTTTGTGAGTCTCGTCGGCCTTGAGTGGCTGGAGGCGGTCGCCGGGCGCGGCGGGATGCGCTTATCGATCAGGTCGGCCAATCCTTTCTATGCCCAGGCGCACTATTTTTTTTATCCCCGGCGTGAACTTCTTTTCAACTCGTCGCGTGATTTCGAAGGCCACTGTAACCTGGCGACCCGGTGTGATTTACTTGGCGAGTATGACGAGACTCTCCGTGACCGCATGGCCAGCCATTTCCTCGTGGAAATGAGGCACGGCCGTTCGAAAAAACGCCGTTAGGCCCCTGACCCGACGGTTTTACATTCAGCGTTTCCTGCCCACCGTACCCATGTAGATCACGAATTGCTCGCGGCCGTCGAGGTCGAGCAGGCGGTCCATCTCGTTGTCCGAATACGCTCCGATAGCGCAGGCGCCGCAACCGATGGACTCGGCGCTCAAGTACAGATTCTGGCAGACATGACCGGCATCAAGATACATGTAACGATAGCCCCGGGTGTTATAGCGCCAGGCAGTGCGTTGGGCCACCGCCACCCAAATAAAGGTTACTGCGGAAGTGCCGACGTGCTGTTGATCCAGGCATCCCTTGACCACATTGCCGGTCAGACCGTCCGACGTGTCCACCTCGACCAGTTTGTGGTCAACAGCCAAAAAACGGTAAAGGCCGGGTTTCAGACCCTCTACCCTATTGACCAGGAGGAATGTCTCGAAGGGGTGTTTGCCACCGGCGGAGGGAGCATTTCTGAGAGTGCCGGGACTCGGCGAGGTTGTCACTTTCCGGACGCCCTGGGTACACCAGAGCAGATACGACAACTCGGCCAGAGTCAGCGGGTCGCGCGCGTACGAACGCAGAGTGCGGCGCTTCTCGATGACATTCTTCAGGCTGTCATCGGCGGGGTGAAACTCGCCCGGTGAAGGCAGGTCGATGACGGGCCTGGTGGTGTCATGGGGCAGTTCTATCGGTGGCGGGGGCAGACCTTTCATCTGGTCCGATTGGCCCATCTGTTCGTATTTCGACTCTTCCAGGAACTGTTGGCCGGCTTCATTCATGATTGAGGCTCCCTTTCCGAGGGTTTATTGAAATATGGTTTTATTCTGCCAAGATGAATAAGCTATAGAAATCCGGGCGGTTTGGCAAACGACTTGTGGGGCGGTGGGGGCAGGTAATTCATTTGACACCGGTGTCCCGGGTGCGTTCCTTAATAGCAGGGTAAGGCCTTTTGCGCCCAAAAGACGGTGAGGGGAAACAAGATGAAAGATCAGCTTATACTCAAGGACGCCCGTGTATTCGATGAGAATACCAATGAGTTTACGCGGGGCCTGGACATACTAATCGAAGACGGATTGATCAGAGATGTCGGAAGGGTGGCCCTTGATAACGGCGGGAGACGGCGGGTGGTCGATTGTCGCGGCAAGTTCGCCCTTTTCGGGCTTTTCGACTGCCACACGCATCTAACCATGCTTGCGAATCAGCCCGATGAGGAAAAGAAGGCAATCCTGACCGAGTGCAGTGTCCGGGAGGCCTCCATGGACGAGGAGCTGGACAAGCAGGTGCTGGGACGATTCCTCGCGGCCGGCGTCACCCAGTTGCGTGACCTCGGGGGGCCCCTTGCCGTGCTGAAGGCAATGTCTGACAGAATCAGGAATCACGAGTACAGCGGCCCGGAACTGTTTTATGCCGGTCCAATGCTGGAAAAAAGCCCGCTAACGGCTGGGGGGAACAACGAGCGCTGGCCGGGCTTCACGGTCGCTGTCGACTCGACCGAGGACGCCGAGAACATAATTGATGAGCTTGTGCGGGAGGGCGCGAGTGTCGTCAAGGCTTTCGCAAAGTGGGATATCGACGTGCTCAAGCACCTGCTCCAGAGCGCCGCCAAAGCGAGCCTTCCGCTCACTATTGACCCCGGCCCGACTTTTTTTCACAGCATACCTGTCGACAAGGCCATCGACCTGGACATAACCTGTGTCGAACATGGCAAATCGCCGTGGCTGGCGACACTGAAGGATGATTTGAGAGTGGAACACGATTCATTGACGGCCGCCGATCCGAAAGCGAAAAAGACATTTGTCGACAAGATGCTGGCTATGGGAGCCGAGTCAATCGCCGTCGAAAAACTGAATGCCCTTGCGGATAGGATGGTCGAAAAAAACGTCTGCTTCTGCCCCACGCTGCATGTTTTCAAGTACAACGTCGAACACCCGGAAGTTTTCCAGGACAATAACCTTGAGGACCGGCGCCGGATTTTCCGCAGTTTGCTCGAGGTAAGCCTCTTTATCACGTCCGTCATGGCGAAGCGCGGAGTGAGGATTTTGGTGGGCCAGGACGGCTGGAACCCGATTTTCACGGCCTTAGAGATGCAAATGCTCGTCGAGACCGGCCTGCCCGCAGCAGAGACTATCAAGGGGGCTACGGTTTACCCCGCCGAATGGCTGGGCGTGGCCGACGAGTACGGTTCTATCGCCCCCGGCAAGCGCGCCAATATTCTGATCCTCGATGAAGACCCTCTGCAGGATATGGAGAATGCAGGGGCGGTCTACGCGGTGATAAAAGATGGTGAGGTTATGTTAGAGAGCCAGACTCTCTGAGGCGTACGGCATACCGCCCGGGGAGTTCTTACAAACTTCGTTCGAGAATCTGGATCATCAGGTCGGCGGTGGTCGGCGAGTGGCCGCGATAGTGGTTGTTGAAAAAGCCGAAGACTTTCTTTCCGTCGACGGCGAACTCCAGAATGACCTTTGTCCACCATTCCAGGTCTTCAGAACGGTCGAACCGGATGTAGCTGAAGTCGTTCTCGATCTTTTTGCGGTCGCCCAGAAACCGGATATAGTGAAAATCGGCCGTGGCGGTATTGATTCGCGGCATCCAGGGGTGGTCGATAAGGGCCAGGGCCATGTTCCGGCTTTTAAGAAGCTCAAAAAGAGCGTCGATTTTGAGCCACGCCTTGTTGCGCAGTTCGACGGCGATCCTGACGTCGCCGGGCATGGCCTGAATCAGTTCGGTCAGCAGTTCCAGTTGGTCGGGTTTGAAGCTGTAAGGGAACTGCATCAAGAGTGGCCCCAGCTTGCCGCCCAGCTTTTTCATGACGTCGATAAAGGCAGCGGCGCTTTCCAGTCGGGTCTGAAGGGTCCCATCGTGGGTGACCGCCTGGGGAAATTTGGCGGCGAAGACAAAGCTGTCCGGCGTGTTGGCGGCCCATTTCCGGACGGTCGTTTCGGCGGGAATCCGGTAGAACGTAGCGTCGATCTCGACCAATTTGAAGCGAGAGGAATAGAACCTGAGGAAATCGGCCTGGGGGCAGAACTGGGGGTAGAAATTACCCAGCCAGTCTTTATAGCTGAAGCCGGAGGTGCCTATATGGATGTTGTCTGGTAACACTCTGTTTCTGTAACAAAGCGTGGCCGCGATAGTTCAGAGAAATGAGCTGGTAAATCAGCGGCGGTGAGCCGGATTTTCCCGTTTCGGAAGCAGTTGATTAGCGGCGGCAAATTTCATATCTTCAGCAGAAATAGGAATCGGGAAAGGATAAAGTGATGAAAGACAAGCGCAATGAAATACTGGCCCGCCAGTTGATCGAGTACTCGTGCGAACTGGTCAAGGGGGAAATCCTGTATCTGGAAATAAAGGGTAAAGAGACGCTGGAGCTGGGTAAGGAAATCATCCGACAGGCCACCGAGAAGGGCGTCACGCCGTTCTGGTACTACAATGACGAGTCGCTGGGTCGGCACTGGGTCAGGAATGCCGGCGACGACCAACTCAAGAAGCAGGCTGAACTGCACCTGGAGTTGATGAAGCGGGCGGATGCCTATATCGGCCTGCGCGGTTCGGACAATCCTTTCGACCTGGCCGATATCGAACAGGCGCAGATGGACAAGTGGAACAGTATTTTCTACAAGCCGGTCCATCTGGAGGAGCGGGTCAAACGCACGCGGTGGGTTGTCCTGAGGTATCCCAACAACGCCATGGCTCAACTGGCGGAGACTTCCCAGGAGGCTTTCGAAAAATTCTACTACGAGGTTTGCTGCGCGGATTACGCCAAGATGTCGAAAGCCCAGGATAAGCTGTTCGCCCTCATGGAGGCGACCGACAAAGTGCATATCAAGGGGCCGGGGACGGACCTGACGTTTTCGATGAAGGGCATAGGGACGATCAAGTGCGACGGTAAGCGCAATATACCCGATGGCGAGGTCTACACGGCTCCGGTGCGGAACTCGGCGAACGGCACCATCAGGTACAACACGCCGTCGCTCTACCAGGGAGTAGTGTACACGGGTATTTCGTTTACGTTTGAGCACGGCAAGATCGTCAAGGCGACCGCCGACGGCAACGTCGATAAGCTCAACAAAATACTCGACGGCGATGAGGGGGCGCGGTTTGTGGGCGAGTTCGCCATCGGCGTCAACCCATTCATCCGCGAGCCCATGAAGGACACGCTGTTCGACGAGAAAATCGCCGGTTCCTTCCATTTCACGCCCGGGCAGTGTTACGATGAGGCGCCCAACGGCAACCAGTCCTCTATCCACTGGGACCTGGTGGCGATCCAGCGTGAGGATTACGGCGGCGGTGAAATCTGGTTTGACGGCGACCTGATCCGCAAGGACGGCGTGTTCACGGACCCCGACATGGAACGGCAGTTCTCCAAAGAGAACCTGAGATCGTCGGAACTAGAATAGAGTCGTCAGCAAGGGGCACCCGCGCTATCGGCAACCAGAAGTTTTGGCGACTGACCGCTAGAAGGCAGAGACAGTAACATTCATATAGAGGTTGCAGGCAATGGAAATTATTGAATACGCCATGAAGATGGAGCTTGATGGGAAGAAGTTCTACGAAGCTCACGCGGCCCAAGCCAAAAACGCGGAGTTGAAAAAAGTTCTCCTGACGCTGGCAGAGGAGGAGGCGCGCCACTACCGGTACTTCAAAAGCCTGAAGGAAGGCACCACCGATTTGTCGACCGACCACAGCGCTCACAACAATACCCTCAACACGGTCAAAACCCTCTTTACCGAGCTTTCAGAAGGCACTGGCAAGAAGGAGTTTGCGGAAAACGTCCTGTCGGTCTGGAGCGAGGCGCGGCAAATCGAGGAAGAGACCGAGAAGTATTACCGTGAAAAGGCAGCCATCGAGACCGACCCGGTCAGAAAGCAGCTTCTGAACTCAATTGCCGACGAGGAGCGCAGCCACGTTTACATGATTGACGGCGTGCTGACCTATTTAAAGCATCCGCAGGCTTTTGCGGACTCGGCGCAGTTTCGCAATTTCCAGAGCTGGGAGGGACACTGATTCACTTAAATGTGAACGATTTCGGATATTCGGCGTTAATATACAGTAGAGTAAGATAGTATAGGATTAAGAGTAAGCCTTCTGTGAGTCGCGCCGAGTTGAATCCGAAAAACATCGACAACGATACCGCATCGTCCGGGCCTCTGCTTTTATGCCTCGCCGTCATCCTCGCAATGTATTTTGTGGGCGGCATCGTCAAAGGTTATTCCACCTGGGGCTTCAGCTTCTGGAATATTTACGAGATCCCCTTTTCTTATTTTCTTCCTGCCCTCGCCATAGTGCTGCTGATACCGACCGTTTACCGTCCGCTCTACAAGGCAATTGAGCCGTCGCTGAACGCAGTGGCGGGTCTTTTCGGCCGTCGGGGCAGGATCGTGCCGGTTGTCCTGGTCTCGCTGGCGCTTCTGGCGCTATTCTACTTTTTGCGCTCGCGGGCGTATGTTTATGGCGACGGCTTTATCGTACTGGCCGACTACGGCTCGGGCGAGTCGATCCTGACCGAGTACCAGGAATATCTCAAGGGGTTCTCCCTTCCTTTTTATTATATCTGTTTTCTGGCATTATCAACGGTAAGCCATCTGGCGCCCGAGCAGATATTCGCCCTTACGAGCGCCGCTGGAGGAGTGGTTGGTTTCTGGGGTATTTATAAGCTGTCGGGTGTTCTGACAGCGGAGGCAGCGTCCCGCCGAATCGTCATCGCAGCGACATTCACAAGCGCGTGCGCAATATTGTTCTTTGGCTATGTCGAGTATTACACCTGGCCAACGGCACTCGGGCTGTGGACTCTCTACTATGCGGTCGGCTATGTAAAATTCAAGACGGGTGTCGTGCCTCTTATCGTTTTCGGCGTTCTGACGGTGGGTTTTCATCTGTTGGCGGCGCCATATCTTTTGGTGGCGGTGGTGGCGGTGCTGTATCGCCGGGGTGAGCGCGAGGGGTTGCCATGGGGGCTTTCGTTCCGTTACCTCAACCTGACTGCCATAGTCGGTTCCTTTCTGGTAGCGTTGGCGGCGCAGTTGCTGAGTCTGCCGCAGTGGTTTATGCCGATCAGTCGGCTGGCCGATGTCCCGTACTGGTTTCTCTCGCCTGAACGCATGGTCGATGTTGCCAACCTGGCGCTGCTGGTGGCTCCCCTGGGAACGCTGCTGCTTTTGTTTTGGGTGTTGACCCGCAGACGAAAGAGCGGCCAGGGCGATATCGAGACAAAGCTGCTGGGCACGGCCGCCCTGTTGACTTTCCTGGTAGCGTTCTGGGTCGAGCCGAAACTGGGCGCCGCGCGCGACTGGGATTTCTCATCGTTATTTGGCTTTCCGCTGACCCTGTGGGGCCTGTCGTGGATACTGGGACGCGGTGCAAGACGTTGTCTCAGGCCGGCCCTCATCGTCCCGGTGGCGGTGACGGCTCTTATGGCCCTGGCGCCGAACTTGATGGAGAAGAAAGACTTGAAGGCTGCCTCGGCTCACCTCGACGACATTCTCTGGGACAGTCCGCATCACCAGGTCGAATACGCCGATGCCCGGCGGGCGATGGTTTGGGCGGTGGTCCTTTATAACGACGTCGGCGATTTGGATCGGGCCGCCCGCAGTTTTCACCGCAGGCTCTCGGCCGACTCCACCTGTTTTGCTTCGTGGTTCAACCTCGGGCAGATCTATTACGACCGAGGGGCTTTCGACTCATCGGCTCATTCCTTTGCACAGGCTGTCCGGTTCGACCCGGATAATCCCATATACCTGTCACGGTTGGCGGAGGTGGAATACAAACTGGGCCTATACCGGCAGGCGGTGCAGCATATCGACCGGAGTGCGGCGATCAAGCCCGACGAATACAACACGCAATTGCTTTACGGGCTCATTTTGGCAAAAATCGAGCAGTACACCGAAGCGGTCACCTGCTTTCAGTATGCGGGCAGGCTGAAGCCGGGTGAGGCCACGCCGATGCAAAACATAGGCTTGCTTTACAATCACCTCGGGAATCCCGATTCGATGTATGTTTACCTTGAGAAAGCCCGCGCGCTCAACCCGGATAACCCGGCGTTTTATGAGCCGCTCGTCAGGGCGGCACTGAACTCGGGCAGAATGACCGAGGCAAGCCGGCTTATAGATGTTCTTGAGAGGATTAAACCCGGCTCGCCCGAAATCAGCCGGTACCGAGAAAGCCTTCGTCAGCAGGGCGGCGCCCCGGGCGCTTCTGCACCTCGGCTATCATCACCCCCGCCAGGACAATGACCCCGCCGACAAAGAACGACAATCCCAACTGCTCGCCAAGCCAGAAGTAAGCCACGACGGTGGCGATGATCGGCTGCAGGTTATGAAAGACGGCGATGCGCGAGGCATCCATATACTTTAGCACCCAGTACCACAGAACGTAAGCGCCCACGGATACGCCCAGGGCCATATAGACGACGCTTGCCCAGGCCCCGACGGTAGTCGCAGAGTAGTCCACGCGGCAGGCGGCGTACAATCCAAAGGGGAAATACAGGGCCGAACCGGAAGCCAGGGCGTAGGCGGTGATCCTGATGGCTCCGTATTTCCTGGCCAGCGGCTTGCCGAGCACGGTATAATAGGCCCAGGCGAAGACGGCGATGAGGATAATGAGGTCACCCCACAGATATTCGGTGCTGATTTGGATGGCCCCGCCTGTGACGGTAATGATTACCCCAACCAAAGCCACAACAATGCCAACGACTCGCCGGGCAATGACTTTCTCTTTCAGATGCACCAGGGCAGCCAGGAAAATCCAGATGGGGGTGGTGGCGAACAATACCGAGCCATGTCCGGCCCCGGTCAGCGACTGACCGAAGAGATACATGACCTGGTTGAAGGGGATGATGATGACACCGAGGCCGATTATTCTCCAGTAATCGGCGCGGTCGATGGGACGATCGTGTTTCTGGAGCCTGACAACCAGCAACAGGACCACCGCCGAGATGACAAAGCGGTAAAAGGCAAAGACGAAGGGATCGATTGTCTCCAGGCCGTACTTGGCGATGGGAAAACAGATCGCCCCGAGGGTTTGTTGAAACAGCAGAACGGGCAGCACCGTCGAACTGAATTTCTTGTTGTCACTCACGACCTGTGCCCGGCATCAGATAAGTGCTCTCATTAAGCCGCCGTCAACCGGAATCGACATGCCCGTGATGTAGGCGGCCCGGTCGCTGGCCAGAAACGTTATCAAGGCAGCCAGTTCGTCGGGACGACCCAGGCGTCTCGCCGGAACATCGGCGGCAAAGGCGGCCAGTTCGGTCTCGGCCGTCGTTGAGGCAGCCTCGGCCCGTTTCTGCGCCAGGCTGTGCAGTCTTTCGGTGGCGGTGTAGCCGGGGCACACGCAGTTGGCGGTGAGGCCGTGCACGGCATAATTGTTCGATATGGTCTTGCACAGCCCGGTGACGCCGGCGCGATAGGTGTTGGACAGGATAAGGTCGTTGACCGGCTGCAAGACGGCTATGGAGGTGATGTAAATCAGGCGTCCCCATTTGTTTTCAACCATACTGTCGATGACACCGCGCGTGAGTTTTATGGCCGATGCCAGCAGCAGCCGGTGAGCTTCATCCCACTGCGTCAGCGCCAGGTCGGTAAACTGCCCCGGCGGCGGTCCGCCGGAATTGACCACCAGGATATCGAC
>CBFCYQ010000026.1:0-19091 GCA_965602205.1 uncultured bacterium
AACTTCCTTTCGCCGTTCTTCGACAGAGCTTTGACCGACACCGTCTGGCGCGGCTTGAGGTCGTTGGACAGTCCCTCGATTGTGAACAGTTCGTGTCCCGTCAACCCGTGCGACTCCCTCGACTCGCCTTCGGCAAACTGCAGGGGCAACACCCCCATGCCCACCAGGTTCGAGCGGTGGATGCGCTCGTAACTTTCCGCCAGAACGGCTTTGACTCCCAGCAGGGCCGTTCCCTTGGCCGCCCAGTCGCGCGACGAGCCCATTCCGTAGTCTTTGCCGGCCAGGACCAGCAACGGTACTTCCTCTTCTTTGTATTTCATGGCGGCATCGTATATCGACATCTGATCGCCGTCCGGCAGGTGGACGGTAACACCACCCTCGGTACCCGGAGCGAGAAGGTTGCGCAGGCGAATGTTACCGAAGGTGCCTCGTGTCATTACCCGGTCGTTGCCCCGCCGGGAACCGAAGCTGTTGAAGTCGGCGAACTGCACCCCGTGAGAAAGAAGATACTGGCCGGCCGGGGAATCGGCCTTGATGGCACCGGCCGGGGAAATGTGATCGGTGGTGATGGAATCAGCCAGTACTGCCAGCACCCGCCCGTCACGGATGGGCTCGATATCGGCCGGCTGCTTTGGCAGGCCGACAAAGAACGGCGGCTGTTGAATGTAGGTCGATTTCTCATCCCATTGATAAAGATCGCCCTCGGGACTCTGAATCTCGTTCCACTTGGGATTGCCGTCAAAAACGGCGCTGTACTGCTGCCGGAACATCTCCGGCGTTACAGCTTTCTCTACTGTTTCCCGGACCTCCTTCTCGGTGGGCCAGATATCCTTCAAGTAAACCTCCCGATCGTCTTGGTCGCGGCCGAGTGGTTCGCTCGCCAGGTCGATATTGGTGGTGCCGGCGATGGCAAAAGCCACCACCAGCGGGGGAGAAGCCAGGTAGTTGGCCTTGGTGTAAGGGTTGACGCGTCCCTCGAAATTGCGATTGCCGGAAAGGACGGCCGAGACCACAAGATTGCCCTCGTTTATGGCCTCGACAACGGGCTCGGGAAGCGGACCGGAATTCCCGATGCAGGTGGTGCAACCGAACCCCACGTTATGAAACCCGAGCGCCTCCAGCGGCGCGATCAACCCCGCCCGCTCGAGATACTCGATAACTACCCGTGAACCGGGGCCGAAAGATGTCTTTACGTACGGCTGCGAGCGAAGGCCTCTGGCCACGGCTTTCCTGGCCAGCAGCCCCGCGGCTATCAGCACAAAGGGATCCGAGGTATTGGTGCATGAAGTGACAGCCGCGATGACCACGGCGCCATGACCGATCTGGCTGCCGTCACTGCCGCGAACCGGTACCTGGCGGTCCCGCTCGGGCGCCGGCAACTCAAAACCCCGCTCCTTGATGGGTTTGGCCAGGGCGCGGCGGAACTCGTCGCCCATCTGACTCAGGACTATTCGATCCTGGGGGCGCTTGGGACCGGCCAGTGAGGGTTCCACCGTTGAAATATCCAACTCCAGGGTATCGGTGAACCTGGGTGCCGCCGACCCCTTCTCTCGGAAAAGCATCTGCTCCTTGGCATAACGCTCCACCAGTTCCACCTCTTCGTCGGTTCGTCCCGTCATGCGAAGATATCCCAGCGTCGTCTCGTCGAAGGGGAAGTAGCCCATGGTGGCGCCATATTCCGGGGCCATATTGGCAACCATGGCCTTGACCGGCAGGGTCAGCTCATCCAGGGCGGGGCCGAAGTATTCCACGAACTTGCCCACTACACCTTTTTTACGGAGCATCTGGGTCACCGTCAACACAAGATCGGTACCGGTAACTCCCTCGGCCAGCCGGCCCGTTAATTTGAAACCGACAACTTCGGGCGTGAGCATATAGATCGGCTGTCCCAGCATGACGGCCTCGGCCTCGATACCGCCAACTCCCCATCCGACAACTCCCAGGCCATTGATCATCACCGTGTGGCTATCCGTCCCGACCAGTGTGTCCGGCATGGCCACGCCGTCTTTCACAAGCACGCACTTGGCCAGATATTCCAGGTTAACCTGGTGGCAGATGCCGGTCGCCGGAGGCACGACCCGGAAATTCTGAAACACCTTCTTTCCCCAATGGAGAAACTCATAGCGCTCCCGGTTGCGCTCGAACTCGCGCTGCATATTTACGGTCAGCGCGTTAGCGTTGCCGAAGCTGTCCACCTGCACCGAGTGATCGATAACAAGGTCGACCGGCACCATCGGGTTGATTTTCCCGGGGTCGCCACCCATCTGATCCATGGCAGACCGCAGGGCGGCCAGGTCGACGACGGCCGGGACACCGGTAAAATCCTGAAGCAGCACGCGCGCCGGTTTGAAAGGCAGTTCCACCTGGCCGACATTGGCCGCGTCATACCCGGCCAGGCGGGTAACATCCTTCTCCGTTACAATTCGATTGTCGCAGTTTCTCAGAAGAGCTTCCAGCAGCACCCGGATGGAATAAGGCAGACTTTCCAGATTTCCGTACGACGACAGTTTATCGAGGCGAAAAATCGTATACTCGTCATTCGCGGTTTTCAGTGTTCCCTGCGATCCCAAGGGATTCATCGACGACCTCCTTTAAATCTCTTACTATCAGATACTTGCCCCATATATACATAATAAACCGGCATATTTCAAGATTCTTAAGGCGTCGCGCGGCGAAATCTGAACACTTTCTTTTGAGCGGCGAATCAAGTATCTTAAAAAAGAGTCTCAACCGGCTGCCAGGCGGCCGGATAGCCAACCTGCACAAGGAGATTGCGCCACAGGTGTTTTTCAAGAAGATCGGTGATGGTGAGCTCGTTATTGGCGCTCCGGCAAAGGTCAATCTGTATCTTGAGGTTCTCGGGAAGCGCCCTGACGGTTTTCACAACATAAACTCGTTATTTCAAGCGGTTTCGCTGTTCGATCGCCTGCGATTCAAGTTGACCGAGAATCCGCATATTTGCATTAAGCTTAAGAATAACAATAATATACCGACCGGGCGAGACAACCTCGTGACCCGTGCTTTCCACTTGCTCCGGAAGGAATTTGCACTCAGCCAGGGCTTGGACGTGGAACTGGAGAAAAACATACCGGTTGCAGCCGGACTGGGAGGAGGTTCGGCTGATGCTGCGGCCACGATAATTGCCTGCAATGAGTTGTTCCGTCTTGGCCTGGATCGTGCCGGGATGGCTCAAATCGGCCTGCGGTTGGGCTCTGATATCCCCTTTTTCTTCGGGACCGGCCAGGCCATGGTCACCGGCCGGGGTGAGAACGTGGAAGACCGCCAGTTGCCCACTGATTACTGGCTGGTACTGGTCAACCCGGCGGTGGCAGTCCCTACCCAGGCCAGTTACCAGGCTCTTAAAACAGACTTGACAAAGCCAAGAAAAGCCTTTAATTTGCCTAATTGCAGGACAGTTAACAACTTTGTGCGTCACCTGAGATTGTCCGGCAACGACTTCGAAACGTTCCATCTTGAGTCCTATCCGGGGCATGAGAAGATCAAAGATGGGCTGGAGAAGCTGGGAGCATCGATAGTACGAATGAGTGGCACTGGCCCTACGTTTTTTGGCCTGTTTGTCAATTATCCGGAGGTGCGGCCAGAAGAGTTATATAACGGGGGAGATTGGCATGCGTTCACGGTTCGGCCAATAACCCTGCCAATGCAGGAGAGAAGCTAAGCGGAGGAGACCGTGGAGATTACAGAGATTCGGGTGACGTTGCGGGACGAAGAGCGACTGAAGGGATTCGCCAATGTGACCTTTGACGATGCCTTCGTCGTCCGCGGGATGAAGATTATTCAGGGCAACACGGGTTACTTCGTCGCCATGCCAAGTAGGAAGCGCCCTGACGGGTCTCACCAGGACATTGCTCATCCGGTCAATGGTGAGATGAGACGGCTGATTGAAGAAAGGGTACTTGCGGCTTACGAAGCGGAGTTGAAGAGTAGCAAGTAGGCGACGGTGATTCGAGAAACAAAGCTTGGGGCGTCGTCAAGCGGCAAGACACCAGCCTTTGGAGCTGGCATCCCAGGTTCGAATCCTGGCGCCCCAGTTAAGAAATTCGGCAAAAAACCTGTTTGAGACAATGTCAGTCCGTCAAACAGGTTTAACTTTGGTAGGGAAAGAGTCAGCACATGATTATTCGCGAGGAGATCAAGCTGGTCACCGGAACATCCAACCGGGCTCTCGCAGAAAAAGTCGCGGCCTACGTGGGAGTGAATCTGACCGACTGTATCGTCACCCGGTTCTCCGATGGTGAGGTGTTCGTCCAGATCAACGAGAATATCCGCGGCGCCGATCTGTTTATTATTCAACCGACCAACGCCCCGGCGGATAACATCATGGAGCTTCTCATGTTGATCGAGGCGTCACGACGAGCCTCGGCCATGCGTATCACCGCCGTAGTGCCTTATTACGGCTATGCCCGTCAGGACCGCAAGGACAAGCCCCGGGTGGCCATCACCGCCAAGCTGGTGGCCAATCTCATTACAACGGCCGGGGCCGACCGCATTATCACGATGGATTTACATGCCAGCCAGATTCAGGGCTTTTTTGATTTGCCCCACGATCACCTTTACTCCTCGGTCACGTTCAACAACCACTTTCGCCAGATGAAGATCGACAACCTCACCGTGGTGTCGCCCGACGTCGGCTCCATCAAACTGGCCCGGGCAACCGCCAATGCTCTCGATGCCGAGTTGGCCATTGTCGACAAGCGGCGCCCCCAGGCGAATAAGTCGCAAGTGATGAACCTTATCGGTGACGTGGGTGGCAGAAACGTACTCATCCGCGATGACATGGTCGACACCGGCGGTTCCATCTGCCAGGCCGCCGAACATCTCAAAGAGCGCGGCGCCAAAGACATTTACGCCGCCTGTACTCACGGGGTGCTTTCCGGTGAAGCCGTTGACAGGATCAACGCCTCCCCGATAAAGAAAATGATGATCTCCGATTCCATCGACCAGGTCACTCGCCGGTTGTCCGACAAATTCGAAATTCTGACCTGTTCGGAACTGATCGGAGAAGCTATAAAGAGGATTTTCGACGAGCAGTCGGTTACTTCACTGTTTGATGAACCGCTGTCACAGATGGACTAAAGAGTTGATTGCAAACAACATACTGGAGGAATAAACTGAGCGATGAAAGAAGTTTCAATTGTAGCCAATCCCCGCACCAAAGTGGGTAAGGGTTCCGCCCGTCAGACTCGTATGGCCGGGCATATCCCGGCGGTCGTTTACGGTCCGGAAATCGACCCGGTGCCGATTTCGATAGAAGCCAAGACCTTCCGGGCCGCCATCAAGGGCTCCACCGGCGCCAGCACGATTTTTGATCTGGACGTGGAAGGCAAAAAAAACAAGGTCGTGATCAGGGATATCCAACGAGACCCCGTTACGAGTAAGGTGACTCATATCGATTTCCACGCTATTGCCATGAACAAACCCATTCATCTCTCAATTCCGATAAGGTTTGTTGGTGTCTCAGAAGGTGTCAAGACCCAGGGTGGCATTATGCAGACTACCCTGCGCGAACTGGAAATCTCATGTCTCCCGGCTGACATCCCCGAAAAGGTCGAAATCGATGTCGCCGAGCTGAATATTGGTGATTCGGTCCACGTCGAGGATCTGTCGATCCCCAACGTCAACATTCTGTCCGATGAGCACAGTACGGTAGTGGTGATATCCGCGCCGACAGTCCTGAAGTCTACCGCCGAAGAAGCTGCTGAGGCCGAGGCTGAGGCCGAGGCTGCTGAAGAGGCTGCTGAAGGTGAGGCCCCTGCCGAAGATGCTGCGGGCGAAGAGAAAAAAGAAGGGGCCACCGAGAAAAAGGGGGGCGAAAAGAAATAGGCCACTTGTTTTCTCGGAATCTGAAATTGAAAAACCGCCGGAGAACCGGCGGTTTTTTTGCTGTCGGCTGTACACGGGTTCCCGCCGGCATTCCGGGCGCGCGCCCCCTGAACAACGATTAAACTACTCCGGCAAAATACAGCAGCAGCACCACGCCGATCGTAAAACAGAGCGCCCCCGCCGCGAAACCGCTGATTGCTCCGCTTCTGAGCCTGCGGACGTATTTCTTCTCGTCATTGTTCGATATCATGAAGACAGGATCATTCCTGCCTTTTTTGATCACGATATTGTCCGGCGCATCCGTACTGCCGGCGGCTGAACCCATTATGTACAACTCGTCGTCCGGCAGGACAAGAAACTCGGAAAAGATCCGCCCACTGCGCGGTAGCGGTGCGCCGGGTTCGATCGGGGTCAGGTTGCGGGGGATATCAAGTGGAATCCCCGGGTCTTTGGATTTCCCCTGCGCCTTCAACTCCTTTAGCTTCGCAATCCGTTCCGAGAGACTGGCCACGTCGCCCGGCTTCTGGTGAAACACTTTCCTGACCCGGGTGATATCAAACTGGGCCTCGGCCGGGTCGACCTTCACCTTGCCGGTGTCGTCCTCGACAAAGAAAGGGATCGCTTTGTCACCCTGCGCCAGCGTTTTCATGCCGCCCTTCTTGGAACCTGTCTGGCTACTCTCGTATTTCTGAGTTACGTATTTGTAGTATACGCAATCGGTGCCGGAGAACGGGGCTTTCAAGAATTCCTCCGCCACCGCCTTCCCGTTGACCTCCACCAGCCCCATCGCCAGCGCACGAATCCGGGAGGTGGGTATATCCCTTACCATACGATACTTGTGCAAGGAATTAAATCCCAGATAAAGCACGGCGACCCCGACCACGGCGAAGACTATTGCAGCAATGTATGCTCCCGGTCCGGCCATACTCCTTTGTCCAATCCAATTACGGGTTTAGTGATTTCGTCTAGTGGTAAGATATCTGAGATTATCCACTTTGACAAGCTGTTTTTTGGATCTGGTCGTGCCGGACGGATACCTACATCATGTCGTCCGGGTCGACGTCGACGGAAATGTTGACCCGGGAAGGGATGCCGAAACGAGGCGATTGTTCTTCCCAGGCCGTAAGTGTCTTCACCAGCCTGACAACCTGTGTTGTCTTGCACAGCACCTGCCGACGGTAATGACCGCGCAGATAATACAAGGGACACGGTGCCGGTCCCATGATGTCACCGGTGATACCCGCCGAACGGAATTGCCGCGTGAGTTTTTCGCGGAAAGACCAGGCCGCCTGTTCAACTTTCGCCTCGTCGGGCGCGGAGAGGACGATATTCACGAGCCTTGAAAATGGGGGATAAGAAAGTGCCTGCCGGGAGGCAATCTCCCGTTCGTAGAAACCGGGATAGTCCTGCCGGGCGGCGTCTTTGATTACCTGGCTGTCCGGGTAAAAGGTCTGGATCAGCACTTCGCCGGCTTTGCCGGCGCGACCGGAGCGACCGGCTACCTGCAGAAGTTTGGCAAAAGCCTTCTCGGAAGCCCGGAAATCCGGAAGATCCAGGGCCAGGTCGGCGGATAGCACGCCCACGAGGGTGACGCCGGGCAGATCCAGCCCCTTGGTGACCATCTGCGTGCCGAGCAAAAGGTTGCTTTGGTGCCGGGCAAAATCCGATAAAATGATGTGGGCTTTCTTACGGCCTCCGGCCGAATCCGAGTCCAGTCGGACCGCCCTGGCTTTTGCGAAAAGCCGCGGCAGGTTTTCTTCGACCTTCTGGGTTCCCACACCCAGGTATAGAAACTCCTGCCCCTGGCAGTGCTCGCAAGTGTCGTAACTGGCAGCAAGATGACCGCAGTAGTGACACGAGAGTTTGCTGCCGACGCGGTGATATGTCAGGTTGACCTGGCACCTGGGACATTTGGGTACGTGACCGCAACCGGCACACTTCAGCATCGGCGAGTGCCCGCGCCGGTTGAGGTAAAGTATCACCTGCTCCTGCTGATCAAGTCGCCGCTCGACTTCTTTTTTCAACGGATAGGACAGGTACTGCAAATCGCCGCGCAGCCGTTCGGTGCGCAGATCGACTACTTGCACCTCGGGCAGAGTGGCCCCGGCCGGCCGCTGCGTGAGTGTCAGCAACCGGTAGTGACCCGTCCGGGTGTGGTGGTAGGATTCCATTGACGGTGAGGCTGATCCCAGCAGCACCGGAATATCGTTTATCTTTGCCCGCATGATGGCCGCATCGCGGCCGTGGAAACGCGGCGATGGACTGGTCTGCTTGTAGGAACTGTCATGCTCTTCGTCGATGATTATCAATCCCGGATTGGGTAGCGGGGCAAATATCGCCGAGCGCGGCCCGACTACGATCTTGTACTTTCCCGCTCGGATCCCCCGCCAGCTTTCCATGCGTTCCCGCTCCGTGACGGCGGAATGAATGACGGTCACTTCGTCCCCGAAAAAGCCGCGAAAGTAGGCCAGAGTGGTACCGCTCAGAGCAATCTCCGGCGTCAGCACCAGCGCGCTACGGCCGGCTTTTAGCAGTTCGCGGCAGACGTGGCAGTAAACAAGCGTTTTCCCCGAGCCGGTCACGCCATGTAAAAGGAACGACGTGAACCCGCCGTCCAGGCTTCTTATAACGTGCGAGACCGCTTCGCGCTGCTCGTCGTTCAACTGCAGGTGCCGTACATCCTCCCTGGGGCGGATGAAGTCAAGGACAGCCCCTTCGGAATATACCGGCTCCAGCATGGCATCTTTGACGGCCTTGCGGATCTGATAGTCACTCCAGCCACTGTCTTTCAGTTCCGCGCGCGATTTCACTCCATCAAAGGCCTCCGGATGAAACTGCTTCGACAAATAGTATTCGCTCCAGCGGCGGGGATCGACGAGTTTGAATCCGCTCACGCGCTCCCTGCGCTCCGCCTGACCAACCGGCCAGTCCTCAACCAGCACACCGTCCTTGACCAGCCGCGCAAACAGACCCAGGCTCTGCAATTTCTGTATCGTTTGTCGTGACAGTTTTTTGCCGGGTTTGACCAACTTCGTGAATGATCGGGGCAGATAGGCCGGCGGGGCAGGACCCCACACCAGGCCGGCGCTTCGATGCGTTTTCAAAATGGAGGGCACTGCGGAGGCAAAGCAGTCGGCCGGATTGGCAAAATAATACTCGGCCATCCAGCGGCAGAACTCGAACAACTCAGGCTCGAAGTAGGAGGCCTCATCCAGCAATCTGCTGATGTCCTTCACCTGGATACCTGCGGGCGGTTCCGTTTGTTCTATGAAAAACCCGACCTTCTGCGCGCGACCGAACGGCACCAGCACGCGCCGGCCCGGGCTGATGGTTCCGATATGGTCTGGTATGCGGTAACTGAAACTGCGGCGGAGCGGGCCGGAAACAGCTACTGTCGCGTATCTTGCCGTTGGAACCATGGACGGAATATACAAAAAAAGAGACGGCAGGTTAAGCCTGCCGCCATCATATTTTATCTCAATAACACATGCGACCGGAGGGCCACTCCGGCCGGTTTGTGCGGTCTACTGCCCGGTCAGTTCGGCCAATTTTTTCTCGGCGGCCTTCACTTTTTCGGGCTTCTTTATTTCCCGATACAAATCCACGAGGTTTTCCCAGATAGGCACATTGCCGGGATCGAGCTTAACCACCTCCTCGTAGGCAGTCGTGGCTTCCGGGTACTTCTTCAAATAAAGATAGCAGTCACCCAGGGAGGTCCAGAGATCCGCCTCACCGGGCTTCAACTCCACCAGCTTGGTGAAGGCTGCGGCAGCCGGTTCATACTTGCCCCTGATAGCGTTGACCACCGCCACCTGCTCGACAGCCTCGGGATTATCCGGCTCAACTGCGACGGCCCTCTCAAAGTAAACGAGAGCCGAATCAAAAGCTTCCATTTGCTTTGCCCGGTGTCCCTTCTCCCCGGCCTCGTCGCCGGCTTCCCGGGCTTTCGAGGCATCGGAGGAGGCATTACTGGCTTGCTGGTTGAAGAAAAGTCCCACCGAGATTAGAGCATCCATATTTTCCGGTTCGATAGAGAGGATTTGCTCGTAGGTCATCATCGCCGAATCGAAAACCTTGCAGTTATTATAGCAGGCCGCCAGGTTGGACATGTTGGCGACATCTGTCGGGGCCAACTCCAGGTACTGCTTGAAATACGGAATGGACTGGCAGTATTCCCCCATCTTGATGTAGTCGTATGCGATTGAAATCAGCATCGAAGTCTTGTCGTCCGTGAGCTCCAGAGCCTTGCTGTACCACTCGATGGCTTGCGGATACTCCTCCTCCTGCTCATAAACAGTACCCAGCGCGACATAGGTCCGGTGGTCGCTGGGATCCACGATAATGGCCAGCCGCATATTGATCAGGCAGGAATCGGTGCTGGACTCGAGGCTTGCTCTCAGGTACGCCAGCGCCGCCGAGTCTGTCTCCATTTTCAAGCTCTTGGCCGTTTCTTCGATGCGGTTGAGCTGTTCAATACCGTCATTGTAAAACCGTCGCCAGTAGTCGACATTGGTCGAATCGGCTGTTCTCAGGAACTCCTTGCAGCCCTTTTTATATTTCGATTTTATGTCCTTGCTTTCACAGCACATTTTGAGCGAATCGTAGTATGCAATCATGCCCTCGACGTGTGGCATTTTGGCCTCCGGGCTTGACGCTTTTTCTACATAGTCAACCATCACTTTCCTCATCAAGTCCAGACCCTCGGCATGCGGACCGTAGTGCAGGAATAGCGAGTCGAGCAATGCTATGGCTGTGGGATAACGCTCGATGTCACCCGAAACAATCTCGATTTTGGCCGATTTTATGTAAGCACCGGCCGGCAGCTTGCGCGGCCTTTTGGCCTGCGCAACCGCGCCAACCAAGAACAGTCCCATCGCCATGAAAAACAGATATTTTGTCACAAATTTCACATTTACCTCCAGGGCCGACTGTGAGTCCTTCTACTAAGCCATTGAATCTAATAGGACTAATAGTCCTTGTCAACCTTCATTAGGATTACCTGCCGGTAAATCTTACTTTATACTTTAAGACTGTCGTCTGTCCGGCGCCCACCTCAACAGATGCGGTCATGGTATAGGCGTCCTTCCTGGCGTACTCAAAATTCGCCTCCAGAATTTCCCAGAATCCGTACAGCCGCTTTTCGACATCAACTGTCACGGCCTCGTCTTTGCGATTGCGAAGTTCGATTTCATACAGGCGGTCCTCGACCTGTTTGGATACCAGAACCTGGTTGACCAGTTTCTCTTCTGCGACTACATCGAAAGCAGTGCCGACCGACAGCGACAGTTCTTCATCTTTGGGCGTGTGTTCTATCTCGTCCTCACCCAGGAGGATCAGGGAACCATCGTCGTCAGCTTTGAACATGCGCACCCGCCCCGCCGGCAGCGGCATACCCAGGCCGGTGGCTTTACTGTTCTTTAATTTGATGACCACCTTGACATCTTTGGAGCCCGGGTCCGCCTTGTACAAATATTTTTTCTCTACTACGGCGCGAGCGGGATCAAAAAGTGATATCTGCTTGATTTCCTTGTCCGCGACTGTCGCCTTGCGCGGAAGAGTGTAGAGGTGGTACTCGAAAAACGCCTTCTCCTCGAATCCGGCGCCCACCGCGGATTCCAGCATGGTCATGTCGGCCGACCGGGGAACCGGCCGGCGCCTCTTGGCCACACGATGTATGTCACCGGCGACCAGTTTCAAAGAAGCGTCCTGGTAGGTCTTACCCGAAACATTGTTTATGGCCGCCCAGCCTGACAAATTCAACTGGTTTTCGTCCGGGTTCAGCACTCCCACATACTCGGCGTTCCAGGTCATTCCCGCCGTCTGGTAGCTGACCTTGCTCTCCAACTCACCATCGAAGTCTGACTGGTACAGCCAGAAAAGAGTCGGCCGCGTGATCAGCCCGTCGGGCAGCGATGGGAAGTGGACTTCCGTTATGTTGTCTGTCAGGACAAGTTTGATACCGCCGGCTTTTTCCCGGAGAATAATTGAGCCGCCGGCGGCGGAAAGGAGCGTCCCCGAATACAGTCGACCCTCCTTGTCAACCATCTCGATCTCCTTGTCAATGTACCGGTCATAGACTTTAGCCGGGCTGACGAGGTCGAAGGCGTAGTTTTGCTCGAGGATAGAGACATTTTTGTCGGACGCCGCGATATCAAAGCGCACGGAATTGGCATCGATCCGGGAAGGAACGTCCCGGAAGGCCAAGCGGTTCACTCCCTTTTTGAATTCGAGTTTTCTGGTTTCGCTGACCACTCCCAAATCGCTGTTATAGACAGTCACCGCCATTTCGTCGGCGATAAGGGACACCGGCAGGATTACCAGAACCAACAACAGACTGATTTTTTTCATCTCCAAACTCCATTTTCTTATACAGATCAGCCGGCCCGCCGGGCACAGACTGCTCTGATTTTCAGTGATTCTACCGTAGACTACCAAAAAAACAGGGAGATTCTTCCAGAAAAGTTTTAATTTTCGCGCTGGAAGGCCGCAAGCGTCGCCTCTATTCTCTGCTGAATCTGCGCCGGAGACGGGTTCATCTCCTCTGTGGTGAAAGAGCCGGTGTCCGGTTTAACCCTCTCAAATATCTGAAGATACAGGCTATAGATGATCTCCAGGCTGACCCGATATCGTCGCTGGAGAACCGGGGAGATTCCATCAATAGTACGACGAGCCTTTCGTCTGTAGAATTCCGCCATGTGGCGATATGTCCGCATTAATTGACGAAATCCCGGACTTATTCTGCCCCCGTTCGCGATAGCCGCAAGATCGGCCGGAGTCACCCCGCTGTCTCGTAAGATACTGTCTGCAAAATAGTTAAGGTTGTTCTGATGGTCTTTCTGGAAGTCCCGCATTATATGCACTAAATAAGAGAATATCGCCAGGGGACGCGCCGCCTGGCGGATATCGAACGCCGGCGTAACATACTTGCCGTCACGAAAATCCACTCCACACAGATGCATAAAGACCGAGGCCGGCGCTACCGCCGCCCCCTCGGCATAGCGCAAAAACGTCGTGAACGAGCGGTAGGCGCTATGTGACAGATCGTAAATCATTGCCCTTATCAGTCTCTGCCAGGGCCATAGCGGGATATGGAACCTGTCGATGGTCCCAAGCAGTTCTTCCTGCAACTGGTCACCGGCCTCGCGGCGCTTGAGACTCTCGAGCCAAGTGGTCATCATCTCAGCGTATTCGAGCTCTTCTTCGGGCGTGATGGTCACGCCGCTGGCCTTGCGGTCGTCGACGAGATCGTCAATAACGCGCATCGAGCGGTAGCAGATGCGGAAAGCCGCATAGCGGTCGTTCTCCCAGAAGCGGGCGGCAATGTCCAGGATGGGATTGGTTAGGATCTCGCGGAAATCCAGTTCCGGCGCCAGTTCGAGTTTTATTTCATCGTTTGAGTTCATGGCTGTTCAGCAGAATATAACAAATCGAGACCAGACCATAAATTTATATTTTCCCGCACCCGGTTTTTTTTTAACATGGGAAATATGGAAAATGCCATTCGTCTGCTGGTCGTCACCCACAATTATCCGCGGTACAGCGGTGACTTTGCCGGAATTTTCCTTTCTCTACTGAATCGCCGCCTCACCGAACACGGCATCGAACCGGTGGTCCTGGCTCCCCACGATACGGGGGCCGCCCTGTATGAAAAGGTCGACGGCGTGAAGATATATCGCTTTCGATACGCTGCGGACGAGAAAGACCAGCACCTGGCCTACCGGGGAACTATGCACAAGCTGGTGCTTGGCTCCGTCGGCGGGATTTTCAAATTCAAACGCTTTCTCGACTGCAATCGCAAGGCGGCTATGGATATAATCCGCACCGAGAAGATCCAGGCCGTGGCCGGGCACTGGCTGGTACCGGCCGGCCTGGTCATGAAGACGATTGCCCGGGACCATCATCTGCCGATGGTGCTTTCTTCGCACGGCACCGATATTCGCTTGATGACTCGCTACCGGCACGTCACCTACAACTACTTCAAGAAATTTTGCCGAGGCCTCGACGGCTGGACGGTGGTCTCCAGTTTCTTAAAGGACGAAATTATCCGCCTTGACCAGCGGTTGGAGAAGGTGCTGACTGTGCTGCCGCTGCCGCACAATGAAGATATCTTCTACCGCGACAAAACCGTTGTCAGGGACGAAAACCTGGTGACGTCCGTCACGCGTTTTACCGAGCAAAAACGCGTGGATTATCTGATCAGGGCGTTTGCGCTGGTGGCTCAGAACAACGAGCGGGCGCGATTGGAAATCTACGGCACCGGCCCCGGTCAGCCGGCTATCGAAGAACTTATTCGGAAATCAGGCCTGGAGCAACAGGTGACCATCCACCGGCCGGTTCCGCAGGATGATCTTCGCGAAGTTTATAACCGCTCCGGCGTTGTCGTGCTCAATTCCTATCGGGAAGGCTTCGGCCTGACGCTCTCGGAGGCCATGCTTTGCGGGGCGGCCGTCATCGGCACCCGGTCGGGTGGTATCACCGATATCATCGAACATGAGCGGCGGGGACTTCTGGTTCCGCTGGACGACAGCGCCACCCTGGCCGCTGCCATGGAGCGTCTCTTGCGCGATCAGCCTCTCCGGCAGCGCCTGGCTGAGGAAGGCCGGCGTTTCGCGCTGGACAACTATGCCTCGGGTCCCCTGGCGGCGAAGTACGCCGCCATCATCCGGGCCGCTGTCAGGTCCTGAGCCCTCATCACCCGCGATCAGGCGGCCGCTTCCCGCACCGGCCGGCAGCATCGCGCCCGGGTGAGTTTTCGGTTGCCAAAAATTAAAATCCGCGCGTATATTTATTGAGGAGGTGAACGTGGTACCCTCAATTGATGCGCTCATCAATCGCCAGCTTCTCAAGTGGGAGTTGGAAAGAAAAAAAGCTCAGGAAGAGGACCAGCAGCGCCCCAAACCTCCGCGGATCGTCACCATCAGCCGACAAACCGGGAGTCGCGGATCCTACTTCGCTTCACGCCTGGCCCAGAAGATGGATTACGTGCGCCTGCATCGTGAAGTAATCGATGAAGTGTGCAATTCGTCCGGCTACCGGAAACGGATTATCGAATCCCTGGACAACAGGTTCCGCAGCAACCTGGAGTTGACGGTGGAGTCGGTGATTACCGGTCAATCGGTGGACCATTCGGACTACATCCGCCACCTGTTCAAGGTGGTGCTGTCGATGTCACGGCTGGGCGGCGTGATACTGGTCGGTCGGGGCGGCAATTTCATACTCGGACCCACGCGCGGGTTTCACATAAGGTTTATCGCGCCAAAAGAAAAACGTGTCGAAAACCTTGTAAAATATGTCCACGCCACCGAAAAAGAAGCCCTCGCCGGTATCGAAAAGTCCGATAGTACCCGTCGGCAGTTCATATCCAAGGTGTTTCACGCCGACATCGATGATCCCGGTCATTACGACCTCGTCATCAATTCGGAATTCATCGATATCGAGGAACTGGTGGATACGACCGTCCGTGCGATCATGGGCAAATTCGACAAGCTGACTTACCTCGACCACGACCAGCCATGAGAGTGTCAGCGCGGCTAAAACTGCTCCGTTCACAGCAGAACGGCGGAGATTTATCTGTGAATCGTTTGCGCATGTCGAGAGTCTAATAGTGAAAAGGAAATCAGTACAACTCAGATTAAAGGACTCACGAAATGAAAGTACGATTAAGGCAAATCGATGGTCTCGCAATGGTTGCCGCCGGCGACTCGAATCATTGGGTGGCGATGGACGGCCCGGTGGAATTTGGTGGTTATATGGCCGGTACGCGCCCCATGGAACTGATATTGATGGGTCTGGCCGGTTGCTCGGCAATGGACATTGTATCAATACTGCGGAAAATGCACGTTGTGCTGACCGATTGTTCGGTCGATGTTGAGGCAGAACAGGCCGAACAGCATCCACAGGTCTTCACGAAGATCCATTTGCGCTATGTGTTTACCGGGAAGGGCCTGCGACCGGCGAATATCGAAAAGGCAATTGATCTGACCGACAATAAATACTGCAGCGCGACGGCTATGTTGAGCAAGAGCACTGCTATCAGCCACAGCTACGAAATAATCGAGGCAGGCACATCATGAATCGACTGGGTATCATGACATGACTGTCGCGAAATGAACAACGATAGAAGATCTCGTGCGAGAAATACCCGGCGCCGTCGACGGTGTGCCCCGCTGGATGTACAGGTATCGGCCGGTGCCCGTGCTCTTTCAGCATCCTGACGGCCTGGAACGAGTATCGGTCCTCCTTCGTTGAAGCCCCGAGTACGGCTACCGTCGAATGGGCGGGAGCTCTTTCCATAATCTGCGGTCCTTTTGTCAGATTAATTGACTTCTGTTCTTCAAGAAATATCCAACAGGTGAGCGCGTCAAATGTTTCCTGCACAAAGGCGGTTCGGTGGTCCCGCCGGTCGCCCGGCTCATTGGAGTCGCGAAAATCTTTACTTAGGGGCCTTCTCAGGGTCAAAATCCGCGACGTTCTGCGCGAACGTCCACTGGTGACCCTCCGGACAGCGCAGGGCACACATACGGTCACCCCAGAACTGATCGCTCGGTTCCATCATGACTTCGGCGCCGGCGGCCTTGGCCTTCTGAAAAAACTCATCGACATTATCGACGTACAGGTAAAACGATACCGGACTGCCCGAGAGGGCGGCCGGCGATTTGGTCCCCATCTCGGCCGATTCCGGACCCATCATGAACGTGCAGTCTTTGTGGGTCATCTCGGCATGCGTCAGATTGCCGTCTCTGTCGGCCAGGGTGGTCTGAGTCTTGAAGCCAAACGCTTTCTCGTAGAACTCCAGTGACGCTTTGACGTCTCTGACGATTAGGTGGGGGCTCAGCCAACTCATGCCTTGCGGTTTGGGATTTCTTTCAGCCATAGCGGCCTCCTGTTAATAATAATTACCCGGTTAGCCATGCCTTCTGCAGTGAATTAAGCCTCAATCTAACTCCCTTTTGGCGAGGGACAATCACATACTGCGGCGGCCTGGCCGCCGTATTACACGATTGGCAGAATGCCGTTGGGATCGAACTCCGCTTTTATCTTGCGCGAGTAGACAGCGTCGGGCGCGCTATTGGCCTCATCGAGTCCGGCCAGGAAGTTCTTCCGGTCGTTGGCTTTCTGGCTCATCGACGCATACTCCCCGGCGGCGCCTATCGGCATAACCCGGAAGGTGGCATGGACAATGAATCCCAAAAGTCCCCACGATCCTGAAAAGATCTTCACTATGTCATACCCGGATACCGATTTGAAGCAGGGGGAGCCGGGTTTTATGATCTCACCTTCGGGAGTGACCACCTCGGCCTGGATGAAGTACTTCTTCAGCGGAAAATCATGGCCGTGAAAATCGGACGACAAACCCACCGCGACGGCTCCGCCCACCGAACCGACATAAGGCAGCGACGCGTGGGGCAGCCACAGATTGTGCTCGGCCAGGTGCTTGTTTATCTCTCTGAGCGGATACCCGGAACCGGCCCTGACATAAAAATCATCGGGGGAAACCTCCAGCAACTGGTTCAGCCGGTCATTGCGGATAGAGACCATGTGCACGAAGGGTTCTCCCAGCGGATCGATATTGTTGCCGAAGCCGGTGATGTAGAGTTTCTGCCGATGACGGTTGGCCAGGCGAAAAAGCCCGGCTGCTTCCTCGGCTGTTTCGGGATGAAACGTCGCCACGGATTTCTGGTAGGTGAGCCGATCGTCCGGAAACTCGGCCTTGATGCTTTCAATGAATTCGTCGAGCCGATTCATGAGAGCAAAATATCGAAAACAACGGCGTTGTCAACTCGCGTAAAAAAAGAATTGATTCAATTGACGTCACCGGTCTCAGGCGATAGATTGTGACTCATGTCACTCAGACACATGCTCTTATCATTATCGCTGGGATTCACGCTGATGCTCCTGGGCGTGTTTTCATTCTATCCCGCCGAGTCGATGTGGGGCTTCAACCATCTGCACTTCCTGTCCGGAGCCGCGGCCGTCTTTTTCGGCATTGTCATCCTGCTTTGGGGCTACCTCACCATCGCTCCGCTTCCCGACAAATCCCTTGAAGCCCTCGTGGGCGGCATCGATCGCTGGCTCTGGGGCGGGACGATCTGGTCGCGACTGCTGCTGGTCGAGATTGCCGTAGCTCTGTTTTACATCTTCCGGGTCAATGTCCATCTCCTCGGTGACAGTTACACCTGCCTGGCCGTCTTCGGGCAGGGCGAAGCTTACATCCACAAATTCGCCGAACCGGGCTCCATCTATCTTGTAAGGCTCATTCAAAGTGCACTGGGCGGCTACACTCGTGAGACGACCCTCTGGACTTTCCAGATTCTTTCCATCGGCTCCGGTGCAGTCTTTGTTTACAATGCTATCTCAATAATCGGTCGGCTCTGTCGGACGGCGTCTCTGCGACTTTTGGGTCTGTTCAGCCTGCTGCTCTCCGGTGCGATCCTTTTGTTTTTCGGCTATGTCGAATTCTATCCCATCGCGTGGGCGGCTTCCGCGGTGTTCATCAACCTGTCACTGGCCTCCATCGAAAAACCCCGCCTGCTGTGGCTGGCTGCGGCGGCCTTTGTCGTGGCGGCGTTGATGCATCTTCAGACGATCTACTTCCTGCCGGGGCTGGTGTACCTGGTTGTTCAGAGCATCAAGTGGCCGTCTGTCAGGAAGGCCGGCTACGCGCTTTTCGGCCTGGGAGCCGCCGCCGGGATAGCGCTGTTCGTGTGGTTGTACCGGACAAGGGTGGAATTCGAAATTCTCATCCTGCCGCCGTTGTCGGGGCGGCCGATAGCCCCCGATTACACCGTCTTCAGCGCCCCTCACCTGCTGGACCTGGCCAACATTACCCTGCTGGTCTTGCCGGGCGCGCTCTTTATCCTGCTTCTCTGGATTTTTTACGGCCGGAAGGACTTCCGCGATCCTACCGCCTTGTTGCTGCTTTTTCTCTCGCTTGGCTCGCTGTCGTTTTTGTGCCTGTTCGGCGCAGCGATAACGATGGGCCGGGACTGGGACGTCATGTCGCTGAGTTTCTTCGCGCCGCTGTTGCTTGCCCTCTACCAGGTGGAGCGGCGGGGACGGACCCTGCCCGTGCGGGTTCTCTTGAACTACATCGTAGTCGCCGGCTTTGCCACCCTCTCCTTTCTGGCTGTGGCCACCCGCACCGAGCCTACCGAAAAACGGTACTATACTCTCCTCAACGAACGCAGTCGCAACGGCTGGGTTATCTATGCCAACCATTTTCTGCTCAAACGTGATCTTGACCGCTA
>CBFCYQ010000027.1:0-19060 GCA_965602205.1 uncultured bacterium
GTCCTTGTTGTCACGATAGACAGTGTTGAAATTGTGGAAGTCGCGCCCGGCTGCGCCCATGATGATGATTTTTCTTCTATGCTTAGCCATATATTTCTCCATCGTTTTTTTGTCATCGGTTCAGCGGTTGTCCGCTATGTCCTGAGGTCATCTGCCACCAGGCAACGGGTCAAACTGACGATGCCATCCAAATAAAGAGCAGCAGGTACAGCAGGAGCAAACCTGACGCGAAACACAATATGAATTTACACCGCGTCAACATTCACTCCCTGTCAGGCATTATCTATCTGGGCCCGTTGCAGGGCACCGGAGAAGTCGACATATACTGACTTCCACTCACTGAACACGTCCAGGGCCGCCATAGCCGCCTCGCGGTGTCCGTTACCGGTCTCCTTGGTGCCGCCGAAGGGCAGATGTGTCTCGGCCCCGATAGTGGGAGCGTTGACATAGAAGATGCCGGTATAAACGTCGCGCATGGCCGTGTAGGCCTTATTTACGTCCTGCGTATAAATCGCAGCGGACAAACCGTAGGGAGTGTCATTAGCCATTTCGATGGCCTGCTCAAAAGTATCAAAGGTGCCGACACTGAGGACGGGTCCGAAAATTTCCTCTCGCCAGATGCGCATTTGCTGCGTGACGCCGGTAAAGATGGTCGGCTGCACGAAATAACCCTTGTCGTAGTCGCCGCCGGTCAGGCGCTTGCCGCCGGTAACAAGTTTGGCGCCGTCCTTCTTGCCGATTTCGATGTAGCTCAGGACGGTGTCCAGTTGACCCTGGTTGATGCATGGGCCCATCTGGACCGATTCGTCCAGGCCGTTGCCGACTTTCAGACTTTCCGCCCGCTTGACCATCATTGACGCAAATTTGTCGATAACGTCCTTGTGGCAGATCACACGGCTGGTAGCGGTGCAGCGTTGTCCGGTAGTTCCAAAAGCGCCCCAGAGAGCGCCGTCGACAGCCAGTTCCAGATTGGCGTCATCCATGACAATCTGCACGTTCTTGCCTCCCATTTCCAGGCAGCAGTGCTTGAAAGTGGGGGCGCAGCCCTCCGAGACCTTGCGGCCAACTTCCGTCGAGCCTGTGAACGAAATCACCCGGACGTCCTTGTGCTTGATCAGCGGTGTCCCCACGGCCGAACCGGACCCGGTGACGACGTTGAACACGCCGGGAGGAAGACCCTCTTCCTGGCAGACCTCGGCCAAATGGATCACTGACAGGGGTGTATCCGTGGCCGGTTTGATGACCACGGTGTTGCCGCAGATGACAGCCGGCATCATCTTCCATGAAGGAATAGCTATGGGGAAATTCCACGGAGTGATGAAGCCGCAGACACCCAGGGGCTGCCGCAGTGTCATGTTGAACTTGTTCAACATCTCTGACGGCGTGGTCTGGCCGAACAGCCGGCGACCTTCACCGGCCATATAGTAGGTCATGTCGATGGCTTCCTGAGTATCACCACGGGTTTCGTGAATGATCTTGCCCATTTCCCGGGTCATGTCACGGGAGACTTGCTCTTTTTCAGCCAGGAGACGATTGGCGATGCGATAGAGGATTTCCCCTCGCTTGGGTGCCGGTACGAGGCGCCACGTCTTGTAAGCTTCGGCAGCGGCGGCCACCGCCGCGTTGACGTCCTCGGCGACGGATTTCTGGAAAACGCCGACGATTTCCGAAGTATCTGCGGGATTGCGATTTTCGAAAGTCTCACCCGAGGCCGATTCCACCCATTTTCCGTTTACAAAATTTTTGTATACTTTCGCGTTACTCATGTCAAAACCCCATAGCCTTTATTGTTTCAACTTCGTTCAATCTAATAATTTCGCCAGAAGCGATTGTGAATTTATTCACAGTTAAACGATCCGTTCGGCTAATATATCCAATAATCACCCTTTGTCAACCGCTTTTGAGCTTTTTTTGACTTTGCGGCCCAATGACTTACAGTCATCCGACTATCGTTTGCGGCCATCCTTTGCATGGTCCCATAGAACGCTTTTCGCGGCCGCCGCCGGACGTGCAAGTGGTTACTTTTGCGTCAGTTACCAAAACACTGTTGACGCATGTGGGCTTTGTTACGTTATATATATAAAGGCCGTTTCCGGAGGATAAATGCTCACGCTTCTGTTCACATGTTTTCTGACGTTACCCCTTTATCCACTAAACCCTGTCGAGCAGGACACCCTCGCGATGATAAACCTGCACGTCACGGCCGGTTTCAACGCGCCCAACCGATTTGGATCGATCAGTCCGGAGTTGACGGGTAAGTACGAGATGCTCTTCAAGCATCCCTTTGTCCTGCGCGCCGCGTGTGATTATCGGTACGGCACGGTCAGTTCGGTATTGTATCCGCATGGCAATCTGCACAGTGTGACCGTGTCACTCGAGGGGTTGTACTATCGCGGCACGAATACTCTCACCGGCTATGTGGGACTCGGTCCGCTGGTGGGATTCAACTACCTGAGTCTTTCGACACGCTCGGCCGACTCGCTACGGGCGAATCTCGGCATTACCGGCGTGAGGATCAGACCGTCATTGGGTTACCGCCTGACGATTGGATTGCGCTATCACCGGGCTTACTCGCTCGAGCTAAGTGTCTCGCAACTTCGCCCCACCTTCGTCTATACCAGCCGGTTTTCACCCACCACGTATTCTGAGACTACCGACAAGGTACGGTTGAGCGATGTTCGCCTTACCCTGGGTTATCTTATTTCGTTGAGGGGCTTGTAAGCGCGGCTACTCGCCGCCTGAGTGGTTAGCCCGGTATTTCTCCAGGAAATCTTCTCGAAAAGACTCGAAGCATCTTTCCTCTATGGCTTTTCGTATCCGGCGCATGAGGTCCTGAAAGAAATACGACGAGTGGTACGTCGCCAGGACCATGCCGGTGATTTCCGACTGGTTGTAAAGATGCCTGATATAGGCGCGGCTGTAACGGCGGCACACCCGGCAGTCGCAGTTGGCGTCCAGCGGACGGTCATCATCGGCGAAATCGGCGTTGCGGTAGGTGATCTGGCCCCGGGAGGTGAAGACGTTCCCGGTGCGCGCGTTTCGCGTCGGCAGGACACAGTCAAACATGTCGATACCGTATGACACCGCCATGAGGATGTCTTCGGGGTACCCTACACCCATGAGATAGCGCGGCCGGTCCTCCGGCAAATACTGCACGGTATGAGCCAGCATCTCCTCCATCATCTCCTTGCTCTCGCCCACCGCCAGACCGCCGATGGCATATCCGGGGAAATCAAGTTCCACTATCTGCTCAGCCGACTGCGTGCGCAGATCTTTATAGACCGACCCCTGGACGATCCCGAAGAGCTTCGGAGGCGAGCCCTCTTTTTTCAGGCGGACGAGGTCGGAATGGCGGGTCAGGCACCTCCCGGCCCAGTCGTGAGTGCGCTCCACGCCGGCTTGAGCCTCGGAGTGGTCGGCCGGGTACGGGACGCACTGATCGAAGGCCATAATGATGTCCGCACCGATAGCGTGTTGTATCTCCATGACCTTCTCCGGTGTGAACATATGTCGCGAGCCGTCGTGGTGAGACTGGAATTCGACGCCGTCGTCCGTGATTTTGGAGATGTCCTGCAGTGAAAACACCTGGAAACCGCCGCTGTCGGTAAGGGTCGGTTTGCGCCAGCCGCTGAACGCGGCCAGACCGCCCAACTTCTGAATGACTTCAGTGCCCGGCCGGAGATACAGATGGTAGGTGTTACCGAGAATGATGTCGGCCCCGCACTCCTCGAGGTCCTCGCTGGTGAGAGCCTTGACAGCCCCGGAGGTGCCGACCGGCATGAAGGCCGGTGTCTGAAAGGCGCCATGGGGCGTCGTGATCTCGCCGCGGCGGGCAGAGCCGTCGGTGTGCAGCAGACGGTATGTCGTTTCGTTGATCGCCATGACGTAAGCGTCACCCCAGAATGCTTTCGAGCGCCGATTGTATATCCGTTACGGCGGTCAGTTCCAGCGGTGTATTCTGCACCTGCGAGAGATTCGCTCCCGGCAGTACCATCGTCGTGAAACCCATTTTGGCCGCTTCCTGAATGCGCCGATCAATCATGGTGATACCGCGCACCTCCCCCGACAGGCCGACCTCGCCCACCACGAGGGTGCCCTTCGGCACCGCGCGATTTGTCAACGATGACGCGATAGCAACCAGAAGAGGCAAGTCGAGGGCCGGTTCGGACAGCCGCAGGCCTCCCGCCACGGAGACGAAGACGTCGTTCGTGCCCATGGGGTGCCCGCACCGTTTTTCGAGTATAGCCAGAAGCAGGGCCAGGCGTTTGTTGTCGATACCGCCGGCCACTCTCTGGGGGTTGCCGTAGTTCGCGGCCGTTACCAGCGCCTGAACCTCCACCAGGATAGGCCGGTTACCTTCACAGATGCCGGCCACGACGGAGCCTGTCCGCACCTCGGATGACTGCTCCGAGAGGAAAAGCGACGACGGGCTGGTGACTTCGACAAGCCCCTGCGGCTGCATTTCAAAAAGCCCGATTTCCGCTACCGAGCCGAACCGGTTCTTGGTTGGACGCAGCATACGATAAAGTTGACTGCTGTCGCCCTCGAAATAGATGACCGTATCGACCATGTGCTCGAGCACCTTCGGGCCGGCAACCATACCATCCTTGGTAATGTGCCCGACGAGAAACAGGGCGAACGATTTTGACTTGGCCAATGATATCAGCCTGGCGGCGGTTTCGCGCACCTGGGCAACAGTTCCGGGCGGGGAATCGAACTGGGCGCTGGCCACAGTCTGGATGGAATCGACCAGCACCACCTGATATGGGTCGGATACAGCCGCGTCGGCGATCTCTTCCAGCGAAGTGGAGTTGACAACGGTGATGTTATCCCCGCCGACGCCCAGACGCGCGGCGCGTATCTTGATCTGCGGCAGCGATTCCTCGCCGGTGACATACAGTACGGGCAGGTTCTGCCGGGAGTAGGCCTCAGCCAGTTGTAGAATGAGCGTGGATTTACCGATACCCGGTTCACCGCCGAGGAGAACGGCCATCCCCGGAAGCACCTGACCGCCCACGACACGGTCGAATTCGTTTATTCCGGATCGGTAACCATTGAGATTCTGACCGTCAATTTCCGGCAGTCGTCTCTTATCGCCGGCGAAGACAGACGAGGCCTTTGTTTTCCCGGGGGCGATCCGTTCCTCGATCAGGCAATTCCACTGGCTACATTCGCGGCACTGACCCTGCCACTTGGCATGTTCCGCTCCGCATTGCGAGCAGAAATAGGCTGTCCTGATTTTTCTGGAGGCAGCCATCGGCGCACCTGAACGGGACCGACGGCGCTGCCTTCGATGAACTGTTTAACCACGGCGTTGGTCGTATCTCTGATCTGTTGGGGCGTACCGTCTATCTCCACCCTTCCTTGGTAGAGCATAATAATTCGGCTGGCGATCTTGAAGGCCGACGTCATATCGTGCGTAACGGCAATGGAGGTCACGTTCAGTTTCTGATTCAATTCCACGATCATATCATTGGTCAGGTCAGCCGTGATCGGATCCAGGCCGGTAGTCGGCTCATCATAAAGCAGAACTTCGGGATTGTCGGCGATGGCCCGGGCCAGGCCCACGCGCTTACGCATCCCGCCCGAGAGGGCCTCGGGATTTTTGTCGGCGGCATTGGTCAGACCGACCATGCCGAGCTTTTCCATCACGGTTTTCTCGATCTCAGCCTCCCTGTAGCGCCGGGACTCCTTGAGGCCCAGGCCGACATTCTCCGCGACGGTCAACGAATCGAACAGCGCCGCCGACTGAAAAAGCATGCCGATTCGGCTGCGCATCTCAATCAGTTCCCGGCCGCGCAGTTCGGCGATGTCGCGTCCGTCAAAAAGAACTCTGCCCTGGTCGGGTTCCAGCAGGCGGATCAGGTGTTTGAGGAGGACCGACTTGCCGCAGCCCGACTGGCCTATGATGACAATGGACTCGCCTTTGTGGATATCGATACTGATATCCTCCAGGACTACCTGGTCACCAAAGGCCTTGTGCAGGTTTTCAATCCGTATGAGCGAGTCAGCGGCAATCATATCATATCCTGAACAAGATTACGGCGAAGATGAAATTAAATACCAGTATCAACACCATCGAAATAACCACCGACGTAGTTGTGGCTCTCCCTACACCCTGGGCGCCGCCGGTAGTGTTAAAGCCCTCATATGATCCCACCAGGCCAATCAGCAGACCGAACACGGTGGCTTTGGTTAGGCCGTTCACGAAATCGGAGAGCTTGAAGGATTCCTTAAAACCGCTCAAAAACGTCTCACTGGAGACATCCACACCGAGGACGGCCACTGCCAGCCCGCCCATTATGGCGATAAAGTTGGCGAAAATGACCAGAAAAGGTACCATAAACATGCAGGCGATGACGCGGGGCATGACCAGATAGCGCACCGGGTTTATCCCCATCGACTCCAGAGCGTCGATCTGCTCGGTAACTTTCATCGTGCCCAACTCAGCGGTCACGCCAGCCCCCACGCGTCCGGCGAATACAATAGCCGAAAGCACCGGGGCCAGTTCCATCACCACCGCCTTGCCCACGGCGGCACCCAGAAGCCGAAACGGCGCGCCGATGAACTTGAACTGGTAAGCCGCCTGCCAGGCCGAAACGGCGCCGACGAAAATAGAAATCACGATAATCAGCGGCAGGGACTGAACACCCAACAGGTATAGCTGCTCGAATATAAGACCTACAGAGCGGAAGATGTCTTTGAGGGAGACGATGAATTTGCCCAGCAGAATAAAAAGACCACCGGTCTTCTTGATGAAGCTCAGACCCCGGCGGCCTATTACCTGCAATCCTATTTCCATGTCTCCACCTAAAACGGAATATCGGAGTCGCCGCCGACCGGCTCCGCTCCCGGGGGAAGTTCCCGATACCCGGGCGCCAGGTTTTCAAACCGAGCGAAATCCTTTATGAAAGTGAGATGGGCCACTCCGGTGGGGCCGTTACGCTGTTTGGCGACGATTATTTCCGCCTGACCTTCGACCTCAAGATATTTCGGGTCTGTTTTCTCGAGGTGGGCGAAATACAGCTCGGGCCGATAGACAAACATCACCAGGTCGGCATCCTGCTCGATGGCTCCCGACTCTCTCAAGTCGGAAAGCTGGGGGCGCTTCTCGCCACCGCGCTGCTCGACCTGGCGTGAGAGCTGCGAGCAGGCCATCACCGGAATGTTCAGTTCTTTGGCCAGCGCTTTCAGGCCCCGGGAAATACCGGCGATTTCCTGCTGCCGGTTCTCGTAACGCCCGGTGGCGTGCATAATCTGTATGTAGTCGCAAATAATCAGGGCAAGGTCGGGATGTTGCGCCTTGAGCCGACGGGCCTTGGCTCTCATCTCCAGGGCCGTCAGATCCGGCGAATCATCGATGAATATCTTTGCCTCCGAAAGAACGCCGCCGGCACCGGTCAAGCGCGGCCATTCTTCGGTTTTCAGTTTGCCGGCACGGAGTTTTTGCTGGGACACGCGAGCGCGACTGCACAACATGCGCAGGGCCAACTGCTCTTTTGACATTTCCACCGAGAAGACACCCACAGCCTTCTTGAGCTGGATGGCGACATGTTCGGCGACATTCATGGCCAGCGCCGTCTTCCCCATCGACGGCCGCCCGGCAACTATCACCAGATCGCTGTTGTGCAGACCGTTGGTCATGATGTCGACCTGGTCAAAGCCGGTCTTGATTCCGACGAGACTGCTGTCGGGTGACTGGAGGTTGTCGATTTGCTCAAAGGTGGTGGGGATCAAATCTTTTATCGACGTGAATCCCCTCCGCAGGCGGCTCTCGGAGATAAAGAAGATGTTGGATTCGGCCAGGTCAAGCAAATCCTCAACGGATTGCTCCTGTAGGTAGCAACTCTTGACAATGTCGTTGGAGGTGTTGATCAGACGGCGCAGCAGGGCCTTTTCCAGAACGATATTGGCGTGGGCGGTGATATTAGCCGTGGTGGCCACACTTTCGGCCAGATCGACCAGATACACTCGCCCGCCAACCTTGTCAAGCTGGTCCTCCCGCCCCAGTTCGTTGGCAAGAGTAGTGATATCACAGGGCTCGCTTCTCTCGTAAAGGCTGAGCATCGCCCGATAGATTATCTGATGTTTCGGCGCGTAAAAAAACGATTCGTCGAGCAGGACCTCAATGGCCTGGCTGACGGCCTCGGCGTCCTTGATTATTGAACCGAGGACTGCCTGCTCGGCGTCGAGCGACTGCGGCGGCTGCAGGTGATCGACTTTCTGGTCGGTTTGTGTCCTGTAGGCCATCAGCTTCGACTCATTTCATTAACCATTTGTTACCTGATCGTAGCGGGCTTTGAGTTTCTGCATATCCTCCCAGGTCTCCCGCTTGTAGGCGGGGAAACGAAGCAGGGCCGCCGGGTGGTAGGTCACCATGGTAGGTATGCCTTCGTAGTCATGCCACTGGTTCCTCAGACGGCCAAGGGGTGTCTTGGTTTTCAGCAGGGCCTGGGCCGCCACACGCCCCAGGCAGCATATGACTTTGGGGTCGATAATGCGAATCTGCTCGATCAAGTGGGGCATGCACTTGTCCATCTCTTCCGGCAGGGGATCGCGGTTGCCCGGCGGACGACACTTGATGATGTTGCCAATGTAAACCTCCCGCCGCGAAAGCTGTATAGCCGCCAGAATGCGATCAAGGAGCTCCCCCGCCCGTCCGACAAAAGGCTCGCCAAGTTCATCCTCCTTGGCGCCGGGCCCCTCGCCGATGAAGATCAAATCCGCCTTTGGATTACCGACACCGTAGACGAATTTGTTCCGGTTTTTCCCCAGCGGACAGAGCTGGCAGTCGCAAATAGACTGATGATGGTCCTCCAGAGAATCAAATTGCGGCGCTACTTGAGAATGACCGTTTGGCTGACCGAAAAGGTCAAGGGCTGAGACTACTCTCCTGGTTTCCCTCATACTGTCAACTATCTGATCTTCCGGCGCGGCCTGGCGGCTGACGATTACTTCGCCGATACCCATATCTACCTGGGACTGCGCCGCTCGCCGGAGCATTTCATATATGTTGAAAGGGTTGTCTTTCATCTCATGACGTAAGCGGTTTCACCAATATTACATCATGGTTGAAAGCAATTCAAGTAATTTGAAAGCGACTTGTTGTTTTTCCATCAGCGGCCATGTGAGCGGCCTTTTGTCGGGACGGAGAATCGTGACCTGGTTGGTGTCTGTCGAGAAACCGCTCTGAGAGTCCGGCACATTGAGCACGATCAGGTCGAGGTTCTTGTCCCGAAGCTTGTTGCGAGCGTTGGCAATAGCGTTATCGGTCTCCAGCGCGAACCCCACCATAAGCTGGCCTTTCTTTTTCGTGGCGCTCAGCTTCTTCAAGATGTCGGGGGTGGCCTTAAACTCCAGGCTGAGGCGGTCGGATCGGCGTTTGATCTTGTGCGCTAAGGGCTTGACCAGGGTGAAATCGGCCGGGGCGGCCGACATAATCAGGCAATCGCACCGTTTGAACTCCCTGGTAGCCGCCCTGGACATCTGCGCCGTGGTCTCCACGGCAACGTATCTTGCCCCCGCAGGCGCCGCCAGGTCACTCGGACCGGATATGAGAATAGTCTCCGCACCCAACCGGCAGGCGGCCTCCGCAATCGCATAACCCATCTTGCCCGAAGAACGGTTGCTCATATAGCGTACCGGGTCAATAGCTTCCCGGGTAGGACCGGCCGTGATAACTATCGTCTTACCGCTCAGGGCTTTTTTTTTTGAGGCTTTTGCGAAGAAGTTTTTGATAGCTGCGAAGATTTCTTCCGGTTCGGCCATCCGGCCGACACCGACATGGCCCGGCTCGGCCATCTCCCCTTCCGCCGGACCGACAAAAACGTAGCCGAGGTCTTCCAGGTACTGGCAATTCTTGCGAGTAATGGGGTTTTCCCACATCCCGGGATTCATGGCGGGAACGACCATAACCGGGTGCGGCGTAGCGCAAACAACCGTGGTTAGAAGGTCATCACAGATACCATTGGCAGTTTTTCCGAGGAAATTAGCTGTGGCTGGCGCCACGACCGTAAGATCCGGCCACTGGGCCAGGTCAATGTGGTGAGTCGCGGCGTATTGCCTCTCCGGAAACATCTCCACGCCCACGGGGTGCCGGGACACGGTCTCCATTGTCAGAGGAGTGACAAACCTGGTGGCCGCTTCAGTCATGACGACTCGAATCTCGGCGCCGGCTTTGTCGAGCGCCCGGACCAGGTAGGGCACTTTGTAGCATGCAATGCCCCCGGTCATCCCGACTACAATCCTTTTGCCCTTCAGCGACATTTAGTTGATGATGATTGAGGTGTGGTTATCCGTACCACCCTGAGTGAATTGGTCAACCTCGTCAAGATCTTTAAAGATAACAGTGGAGATTATCATCTGGAGCTGATCCAGCGTCACCTGCTGGGTGCCGAAAAGCGTCGAGCGTTCAACAACGGCCTCGAACTGCTCCTGGTTAATCAGTGACAGGTGCAGCAGTTTGAAGAGATACCCCTGGGCTTCCGGAATGAGAAGCTGGCGCTCGTACTCGGTCAGGACACGGTTGGACGTCTGCACTTTGGGGAAATCGGAAAAGTATTTTTCCGGAGAATCATCAAACCGTTCCATAAGCCAGGCGTAGGCCGAAGATATCTCCAAGTCGGAGTACCCCATGGTCTTAAGGGTGGACGAGAGTTCCTCGGTGCTGGACATCTGCCCCTTTTTCTCCTGAATGAAGTCTACCATGAATACGACAATCTCAAGTATTCTGTCTCTCATGCTGTCTCTCATACCGTCTCCTACACTGGTCTCCCAACATTTTTTAAGATAGCACACATTATTATTTTTGCAAGTACTAACCTGAAAACGACCGAAAAAGTTCAGTCAAAGTGTGTCAAAACACAGGGGCCGGTAGCTGATGGGGTCTCCGGCCAAGCCCCGACGGCCGAGCGAAAAAATTGGCTTGACAAATGGATTCAGTATTCTATATTTAAAGCGGGAATCTTTGTCACGACACCGCACGACGACATATCGCAAACCTTCACCTAAGAGGCAGGACCATGGGACGCCTATCAGTTCTTATGTTGTCTTTCCTCACCGTTTCCGCAGTAGCCGCCGCTCGCGCGGAAATCCACGTAATCCAGGTAGAGGATTTCCAGTTTTCGCCAACGGGCACGATAGTCTATCCGGGGGACACTGTCCGCTGGCAGCTTATCACGGGCACGCATACCTCGACCTCGGATCCCTCATCGCCCAAACAGTGGGCGTCAAACCCGCTTCGGTCATTCGGCGAGATATTCGACCTGGTTTTTGATCCTCGTAGCGGCCCCGGACCGTTCCCGTATCACTGCGAGTTTTACCCGGCCATGCGCGATACGATATTCGCAGCAGCCGAGTGTTCGGCTACAGGAGACGTCAACGGGGACGGGCTTTCGCTGACAGCGGCAGACCAAATGAACCTTGCCGCGTTTGTAAACGGCGAGGAAGCGCCGCCGATTTTGTGCTACGAGGCCGACCTGAACGGCGACTGCGCCATCGATGAGGG
The DNA here is from genome assembly GCA_965602205.1 of uncultured bacterium. GTDB lineage: Bacteria > Zixibacteria > MSB-5A5 > GN15 > FEB-12 > DAOUUR01. Next base: position 11,507 of record CBFCYQ010000027.1, read on the forward strand.
TGACGTAGAGATGTTCGCACTCTATTTCGAACAGGGGATGGAGGTGTTTGAGCAGTACCCGGTACCGACCTGCTGTTTTCCGGACACTATTCGCGGCGCCTGCTGCGCCTGGGACACCTGTACCATCCGGGCTGAGAAGAACTGCCCGAGCGCCCCCTGGGAGCCGCCGCAGTACCGGGGAGATGGTCGGTTCTGTATGCCGGATTATGCCTGCGACTGCTGTGAGAAGATACGGGGCAACGCGAATGGTGATCCCGTCGATAAGGCGAACATCTCGGATGCCAGTTTCCTGCTGACCTATCTTTTTGGAATTCCAAGCGGGCCGGCTCCCTACTGCCTGCTTGAGGCTGACTGTAATGCTGATGGCAGGTTGAACGTGTCAGATGTATGCTTGATCATATGTTTTCTTTTCTCCATCTGGCCTTCTGATTGCGAGTGTGAGCCCTGCCCGTGATGGCACCGGCGACCTCCATATAATCGGACAATCCAGACCGCCCGCTGCGGGGAAACGGCAACAGGCGGTCTTCCTGAGGCTCCTACCCTGCCCTTCACCACGTCCGGCTAATCGGTCTTTTTTCTTGTAAATCGCGGCGGACCGGCTATATTATTATAGTCGGGTAGAACAGAGTACCTGTCGCGACCAATCACATCTAAATCAGTTCACCGGGCTGATATGTCGGACTTACTCAGGCAGGGTTATACTATTTTTCGGAGTTGAGGCACCCGGCACAACGCCACTGACGGCAAGCCGGGCGGCTGCATTGTCGCACAGATTACCGAACGATTACAAATAACATACTTTCGGGAGGTGTTTGATGAGAGGAACTGTAGTTTCTATTACAGTCCTTCTGGCGGCGCTGGTTTTTTGGTCAACCGGAGCCCAGGCCGGTGAGGTAGTGTATGAGGCAGGGGTTCAGACTACCATCGGCGCGGACCTGGTAGAGCGTGACGGTCAGCAATTGACTGCTCTCCTGGTCGCAACTGAACCTGTCTGGAAAAACCTCGAACGGATGTCGTTAGAAGAGAAAGCAAATTCCGAGTTGGAGCTTGACCTCGGCGTCGGCGCCACCGAACCGGCTCTTCGGATTGCCGACAGCATAGAGGAGGCTTGGAAGGCGGGCCAATTCGCTGAAGCACTGGGTCTTTTCAGTGAGTTGGACGATGTGACGGAAGTGGACCAGATGTCCGTAGGGCTGGCCTGGCGGTCGCCGGTTACGCCCGAGGAAAGTCTCTGGGAGACCGATGTCCGGATCGGGACAAGAGACGAAGTTCACAAGACCGCCATGGACATTCACCGGGCATCGGGCAATCTTTTTGCGGTCTTGCTGTATCAAGAAGGCAGCAATTACTACTGGGCGGTGAATATATCTACCGACAACGGCGCCACGTGGCAGGAGACCTATGCGTGGGGAGAACCCTGGTTAATCAGGAGCATTACTGCCGCAGTGGTTGCCGACCATCTGTACCTGGCCTACACCAACGGCGCGGACCAGAACAACGCCCGGCTGTTCCGATTTAATGTGGCGAACGGCGCCAGAGAGAATTTTACGGGAGGTTACACGTACTTCACTGCCTTCTCGACAACGCCTCCGGAGTACATCGAAGAGCTGTCTCTGGTTTCCAACCAGGATTTCGGCATACCCGGTCTGTACCGTTTGTACCTGCTGGCGATTACCTCCGCTGACAGGCTCCTGTTCTACTGGGATAACGCTGAAGCCACCAGTTGGGCAGGAGTGGCGACGGGCGTCACCGATGCCGACAAGGGGCTTGATGTTTCCATCAATGAGGATTACGACACCTACTGGCTGTGGGCTTCCTATATCGATAAGCAGGATTCACTCTGCATCGACGGCTATGGCACCAGTTGGGCACCTTCCAAACGTCTCTATATCGGGGCGAGCCCCCAAGTCACGACGATCGGCGCTTACCATGACACGATTCACTGTTTTCATGAGTTCTCCGGAAGTGTTCTGCACTGCCGTTACCAGGTGAGTTACACCGGCGGGGCCAACTGGCTGTGGGGAACGGTTGACGATACCACGGCCCTATCAGAAAGGCCGGCCCTCACCGCCCGTGAAGGCGGCGGAGTAGGTATCGTGTGGCGTTATTACACTTCGCCGCGACAAGGCCGCTTCACCTGGCGCAACTACGCCGGGTGGCCATGGCCGACGCCGGAGCAGTACACGGATCACGAGCCGTATTACAATCAACCGTCCATCGAGTACCTCGGCGGCGGCAGTTTCGGTGTCGTCTATTTAAGCTGGAACACACCATACGTCCGAGCGGCCTATTTCGACAGGAGCTGGGGTGGCTGCTGCCTCGGCATCAGGGGAAACGCCAATAACGACCCCGACGACAAGGCCAATATATCGGACGTCAGTTATCTTCTGGCGTGGTTGTTCGGTATCCCGCCGGGGCCGGCGCCGCCGTGCCTGCCGGAGGCCAACGCCAACGGCGATCCGGACGAGAAATCGAATATCTCCGATGTCAGTTATCTCTTGGCCTGGCTGTTCGGTATTCCGCCGGGACCGGCACCGCCAAGCTGCCCTTGACGGTTGCTGGTTGAGACGAAAATACAAAGCCACCCCAGTCGAAGCCGGGGTGGTTTATTATTTCAACGGGATTTGTCCGCCAACAGTGCGCTAATGTTTGAAATGGCGAATGCCAGTGAAAACCATGGCGGCGCCGGCTTTGTCGGCAGCCTCGATAGCCTGGTCATCACCCTTGGAACCGCCCGGCTGGATGATCGCCGTTACTCCGGCGTCGGTACCCACCTCCACGCCATCAGGCATCGGGAAGAATGCATCAGAGGCCATCACAGCCCCCCCGGCCCTTTCGCCGGCCCGTTTCACGGCCAGGAAGCCGGCATCGACACGCGAGGTCTGCCCCATACCGATACCGACAGTTGCCCCATCCTTAGCCAGAACGATGGCGTTTGAGCGCGTGTGCTTAACGACCTTCCAGCCAAAAAGCAAATCCTTCATCTCGGCGTCAGTCGGGGAGCGTCGGGTCACGATCTTCAGAGCCGCTTCGTCCAGGTTGGTATCGTCGGCCGTTTGATACACCAGGCCGCCGTGGATCTGTTTGAACGTCATCAGTCCTTCGGCCCTTCCGCTGGCTATGGCCGGCAGCGACAGAATGCGACGGCTCTTTTTCCGCTTGAGAAGTTTCAGCGCTTCGTCGCCGTATGAGGGAGCCAGGATACACTCGACAAACGGCGTCTCGCGGAGCAGTTTGGCACATTCAAGGTCGACCTCGTGATTGAGCCCGATAATAGAGCCAAAGGCGGAGAGCGGGTCGCTGGCATAGGCCTTACGGTATGCCTCGGTGATGGATGCGCCGACCGCGGCGCCACACGGGTTGGCGTGTTTGACGACACAGGCAAACGGCTCGGAAAAATCCAGCAACATATCCAGAACAGCGTCGAGATCGGTATAGTTGTTGAACGAGAGTTCTTTCCCTGAATGCACCTCGGCCCTGATGAGGGAAGGCGCACGATATCCGTCACGGGAATAGAGCGCGGCCTGCTGGTGGGGATTCTCGCCGTAGCGCAGTCCGGCGACGTGAGTAAAGGACAGGCTCAACTGCTCGGGGAAAGCGCCGGGTTTGCCCTTCCTACCGCGCGTAAAATAGTCCGTGATAGCGGCATCGTATTGAGACGTGAGGGCGAAGGCCTTGCGGGCGCACGCCTGCCTGAACTCCAGATCGGTGGTGCCGTCGTTATTTTTCAGTTGTTCCACCAGTTTTTTGTAGTCAGCCGGGTCGACCACGACGGTCACACTGGCATGGTTCTTGGAAGCGCCGCGAATCATGGAAGGTCCGCCGATGTCGATATTCTCGATGATGTCGGCGTCGGTGGCGTCTTTTTTGGCCAACGTTTCCTTAAACGGGTAGAGATTGACCACGACCAGGTCGATGGAGCGATAATCCATCTCGCTCATAAGTTGTTCGTCGTCGGCGTTCTCCCGCCGCCACAGCAGGCCGGCATAGACCCTCGGGTGGAGCGTTTTCACCCGTCCACCCAGAATCTCCGGTTCGCCGGTGAAGGTGGAGATGGATATGGCCGGGACACCGGCATCTTTGAGGCACTTCAGCGTTCCGCCGGTGGAGATGATTTCGATTCCCAGTTGATGGAGTTCAACCGCCAGGTCCTCAATACCGGATTTGTCCGATACCGACAGGATGGCTCGCTTTATCTTGCATCTATCCGACATGTCTATTCTCCGGTCAAAAGTCTCTGCGCTTCACGATACCGCCTGGCCGACGCCTGGACGACATCGTCCGGAAGTGGCGGCGCGGGGGGTTTTTTGTCCCAGTGGGTGGCGTCAAGGTAATCGCGTATGGGCTGTTTGTCAAACGACGGCTGGCCCCGTCCGATCTGGTACTGCGCGACCGGCCAGAAGCGGCTGGAGTCCGGCGACAGCACCTCGTCAATCAAGATCAGCTTTCCATCCTGGAATCCGAATTCGAACTTGGTGTCGGCGATGATAATCTCCTTGGTCAGCGCATAGTCGGCGGCTTTCTCATAAATGGCCAGCGACTTCCGGCTGCACAAGGCGGCTGTCTCCTGCCCCACCAGGTCCACCATTTGATCGAGGCTGATATTCTCATCGTGACCCTCGTCGTTTTTGGACGACGGCGTGAAAAGCGGTGTGGGCAGTTTCTCCGATTCCTGCAGGTCCGGGGCAAACTCGAAACCGTGGACGGTGTTGCCGCCTCCACGGCGAGCCGCCAGAAGTTCACGCCACATAGTCCCTGATATGTACCCACGGACGATGCACTCGACATCCACGCGCTGAGCCTTGACGACGATCATCGATCGCCCATCCAGCACCTCGCGGTAGGCGACCAGGTCCTTCGGGTATTCGTCGATGTTGGCCGTCACCAGATGGTTGTCGACGATATCCTTTAGAAAATCGAACCAGAACAGGGACATGGCGGTAAGCACCCTGCCCTTGCCGGGAATTCCGTTGGGCATGACGACGTCGAAAGCGGAGATGCGGTCGGTGGCGACAAAGAGAAGCTTATCTCCCATATCGTAGATATCCCGCACCTTGCCGCGCGTCATGAGCGGATATTCCTTAATGTCAGTGGTCAAGACGACTTCGTTATTCATGATCTAATTGGTACTTCCCCTTTATTAACTTGTTTAGTACTCTTGCATAAAACTTGTGTTCCTGCTTCAACACGCGCTCCGCCAGGGTATCCGGCGTGTCATCGGGCATAACCGGCACACGGACCTGTTCCAGCACCGGGCCGTCATCGTAGACTTCGTTCACGAGGTGGACGCTGACCCCCGACTCTTTATCGCCGCTGGCAATCACGGCTTCATGGACAAAATGGCCGTACATCCCTTTGCCGCCGTATTGCGGCAGCAGAGCGGGATGGATGTTGACAATACGGTTTCGAAACGTCCGGACAACCTCGGCCGGGAGCAGCCGCAGGTAACCGGACAGGGCGATATAGTCGATGCGCCGCTGCTGCAACCGGTTCAGCAGGTCCGCACCCGCCTCTTCGGGTGTAGCGTATTTTTTCTGCTTGAAGACGAATGTCTCGATGCCTTCTTCGCCGGCGATCGTCAGGCCGAAGGCCTTGGCCCGGTTGGAAACCACCAAAACAATTTTCCCCGAAAGAATGCCGCATTTTGAGGCATCGACCAGCGCCTTCATATTCGATCCCGCACCGGAGAGGAATACAGCGATCCGGGCCGTCTCTTGTGTCATCATAGTCTACTTCTCCAGCTTCTCTTTGAGGAGGTCGCTGACAGCTCCCGGGTCAGCCTGACCACGGGTGGCTTTCATTACCTGTCCGACAAAAAAACCGAACAATTCGAGTTTACCTGCCCGGTACGCGGCCATGCTCTCGGCATGAGTTTGGAAGACTTCATCAATGACCCGGTTAAGCCGGGCCGGGTCAGAAATCAGCGCCAGTCCCTTTTCTTTGATGATTGCCGGAGCCGTCCGGCCGGTTCGGTGCATCTCGGCCAGGACAGTTTTGCCCATCTTGCCCGATATTTCACCTGACGATATCTTTCCCAGCAGTTCGGCCAACATCGCCGGGTGAACATGGTAGTCACCGATGCGGACGCCGGTTTCGCCCAGAAACGCTAGGACCTCACTCTGAATCCAGTTGGCGGCGGCCTGCGCGTTATCAAAGTCCTTCATGACCTGTTCAAAGTAATCGGCGAGGCCGCTGTCGGCGCACAGGACCGAGGCATCGTAGTCGCGGATTTGATACTGGCGCACCAGTCGCCGAGCCCTGGCGTCGGGCAGTTCCGGAAGCCAATCTCCGATCTGTTTGATCCACTCGTCTGTTACGTTCAGGCTGAGCAGATCCGGTTCGGGGAAATAGCGGTAGTCCTCGGATTCTTCCTTCCCTCGCATTTCGGCGGCGACCTGTTGTTTTTCATCCCACAACAGAGTCGCCTGGGAAACCTTGCCGCCGGATCGGAGCAGTTTGATTTGCCTTTTAATTTCGAATTTGAGAGCCCTCTGCACGGCTTTGAACGAGTTCATATTCTTGATTTCCGTGCGCGTGCCGAATTCGACCTGACCGGCCGGACGGATTGACACGTTCGCGTCGCAGCGAAGATGCCCTTTTTCCATGTCGCCCGAACAAATCTGCAGATACTGAAGTATCAGTTTGAGGCTTTGCAGGTAGCCGTAGGCCTCTTCGGGACTGCCGATTTCCGGTTCGGTGACGATCTCGATCAGGGCCGCACCGCAGCGGTTCAGGTCGATACGGGTGTACTTCTCGCCATCATCGGGGTGCAGCGACTTGCCGGCATCCTCTTCGAGGTGCACCCGGTTGACACCACAACGGCCGCGGCCGCCACCGGGGAGGTCGAACTCAACAGCACCGCCCAGGCCCAAAGGCTGGTCATACTGCGATATCTGGTAACCCTTGGGAAGGTCGGGGTAGAAATAGTTTTTACGGGCGAATACCGAGTGCTTGTTGACCCGGCCGCCAATAGCCAGGATGGTCCTTAGCGCATAATCGACGGCCTTTTTGTTGAGCACCGGCAAAGCACCGGGCAGGCCCAGACATGTCGGGCAGGTCAACGTGTTGGGCGGCTCACCGTATTCGACCCGGCAGCCGCAGAATATTTTGCTGTTGGTCTGCAACTGGGCGTGGACTTCCAGTCCAATCACTGCCTCATAGCCATCATACACGGCCAAAAGAGATCATCCTCGCTGATGATGAATTCCACTACATTACTTCGAAACCTCGAATATACGCCAAAACGAACCTATGTCAAACCCTTGCCCGAAAAGCCTCACTCACGCGCCGCCGGCGTCTTCAAGAAACACTTTAAGTTCTTTATTAAACCTCTCTGGCGCCTCAAGATTTAACATATGGCCCACTCCTTCGAAAACACTGAGCCTGCTGCCCGGAATCCTCTCGTGAAGTTTCTCGGCCAGGGGCAGAAAAATGCTGTCGAGTTCGCCGACGAATATCATGGTCGGGACTTTTATCTCGTGTACGCGCTCAAGATCGTTCTCTCGCAGATACCGCCCGCGGTGCGGGTCGAGCCAGATGGCACCCGAGTGTTCT
>CBFCYQ010000028.1:0-18641 GCA_965602205.1 uncultured bacterium
AGACGCCGCGCCCAAGACGCCCCAGATGTCCTGGGAAGATTCTGTTGAGAGCGTGACACCCGAGCAAATCGGTTTATTCACTCGTCAGTTGGCCTATGACCTGGCCGAGCGCATCGCGCTGAAAATAGTCGACAGGATTGACTCCGACAAGCTTCTTAACCTGCTGAAGTCTGAAATTTTGGCCAGGGCCAAGAAAGACGTCAAGGGCAACCCCCGGTAAAATCCCTTGACCTTTTTAATCCGGGAAATCAAATTCAGTTTTGTGCTCGATCAAGGCGGGCACGTATAACTCACAAAGAGTGAAGCGTATAATAAGCGCAAGGAAGAATGGTGAGCAGACGCGTTAAAGCTTTTATCTGCCGTACCCTGGCGGCAACAGTTTTCCTGGCGGCAGCCGGGCTGAGCGCCGCCGATCTGCAGGCGCAAGTTGACCTGCTGTCAGGCTCCGGCCAGGCTGGCCGGGAGTTGGCGGAGGTTTCCGCGGTTTTGGCCGTTTCATCAGCCGCGGCCGGGCGCACGTATGCCGCCGCCGCAGTGGTGGACATTGCCGAGGAGTGGCATGTCAACTCCGCTGAGCCATACCAGGATTTCCTGATTCCCGCCGTCCTGGCGTTTGACACGATGCCCGGTATAACGCCGCACGGCGTGGCATACCCCGCAGGCTCCGAGGCCGTGCTCGGCGGGGAGAGGATGTCGGTCTACGACGGCCGGGTGGTGGTGCGCTTTGAGGTCAGTATCGACCAGGATGCGCCGCCGGGCGAAGTCGTTCTTCCGGTGCGTTTCACCTATCAGCCATGCAATGATCGCGAATGCCGCGCGCCCGAGACGGCCGAGGTGAAGCTGCCGATAGAGATTGGTGAAGAGGGTCAGCCGATCAATGCTGATATCTTTGCGGCCGCTTCGAGCCCGGGAGCCGAAGAACCTTCGGCCGTGCCGGCGGCGGAGAGCGATCTTGAGCGTTTGATAGATAATTACGGTTTCTGGGGTTACTTTCTGGCTCTGGGTATCGCCTTCATTACGGGTTTACTGCTGTCGTTTTCGCCCTGTACGTACCCCATGATACCTATCACCGTCAGCGTCTTCGCCGGGCAGCAACGCTCGGTTGGCAAGGGTTTTGTGCTTTCGCTGTTTTATGTCGGATCGATGGCGGTCATGTACGGAATAATGGGCCTGATTGTGTCCCTCGTGGGCGGCGTCTTTGGAGCCTGGCTGGCAAGTCCGCCGGTGGTAGTCGGTATTGCGGTCGTCTTTGTTGTCTTTGCCCTTTCCATGTTCGGTCTTTACGAGTTGAACGTACCGCTGTCGGTGCGGCAGAAGCTCGGGAGCGCTAAGAAAAGTGGGGGCGTACTTGGCGCCATCGTGCTCGGTATCGTGGCGGCGATGGTCGTCTCGCCGTGCGTCGGCCCGTTTGTGGCGGGAATTCTCCTGTACGTTGCCACTCACGGTTCGCCGGTGGTTGGCTTTCTGGTCCTGTTCGTGTTCGCCTTGGGACTGGGAACGCTTTTCGTGATAATCGGCACGTTCTCATCAGCGATCAATGCTTTGCCGAATTCCGGAGTGTGGATGGAGACGGTCAAGAAGTTTTTCGGGTTCGTGCTTTTGCTGATGGCGCTGTATTTTCTGAGTTCAATCATCACAGTGACCCTGACCGCGATTTTGACGGGGCTGCTTTTGCTGGCGCTGGGCGTTTTCGGGGGCGGCCTGGATCGACTCACCCCCGAAAGCGGATTCTTCCTGCGTCTGAAGAAGTTCGTGGGAACGCTGGCCATGCTGGTGGGAATCTACCTGCTCGGCGGTATGCTGATCACACAGGGTCTCATTCTGCCGCCGGGGTTCGGGTGGTTTGCCGGGGGTTCTCAGACGATTGCCGCGGGCGAACCGGAACTAATCGGGTGGGAGAAAGACCTCGAAACGGGATTGGCCAGGGCCGAACGCGAAGGAAAACCGGTGCTGATCGATACCTGGGCGACATGGTGTGTCAACTGCCGCATCCTTGACAAAAAAACGTTTCGTAACGCCGGTGTTGCGGCCGAAGCCGAGCGATTTGTGCCGATAAAGGTCCAGTTGGAGAAAGCCGGTTCACCGACCACCAAACAATTCATGGCGCGCTTTGGAATGAAACATTATTCCCTGCCGACGACGCTGCTGCTGGACTCGGCCGGCCGGGTGCGCCGGGTTATGCAGGGAGTTGTCGGACCCGACGATATGCTCGACGAGATGCGCCGGATACACTGAGTATTAGCTGCTCGAAGCAGGCCTCAGATGATCGTACCGCGCTGTCATGAACGGCGTGGTTCAAGGATTATCCATTCACGCTGTCACTATATCCCGTGCCGCAAGGTGCTCCGGGACAATTATTTCAATTTTATCACCGGTGGCGCTTGACTACCGCAACGGCCGTTTTTATATTGACCGGCGAGCACCGTTTCAGACGGATTTTTTGAATATGACGCTGAAGAAAAAGACGAAATCTGTAATTGCAGTTTGCATTCAGGAGCCTTTCGAAGACGGCTCCAAAATGGATTTCGGCCTCATCCAGGGTGATGATCTGCGCTTTCTGCATCAGGCCTTTATCACCGACACCATCAACAACTCTTTCGAAGTGGGCGAGGCCGATGTGCGTCTTTACTATATAAACCAGACGGACCGCAAACGGTTTGTGAAGATTGTCACGGATTATCTCAAGAACAAAGCCACCGGCAGAACGGCGGAGGCTCTCAAGAACAGGTTTGAAGTGTTCGAGATGGCGAAAGATCGCTGGGGCATCCGCATTGAAGAAGTGTTTCAGGATTGTTTCAAGGCCGGTTATGAACACGTCCTGGTTGTCGGCAGCCGCACGCCTACTATCAAACCGTCAATGATTAAGGCCGCCTTGAAAGTGCTGATCGAGTCGGATGCCGTCTTCGGGCCGACTCCCGACGGCCGGTACTACGTTATCGGCATGTCCGGTCGGTACCACATAAGCCTGTCCGATTTTGACTGGAAATCTCCGTCCATTTATTCGGAAGTGGCTGACGCGTTCACGAAAGAGGGCCTGGCATGGTCCGAACTGGAAATCTGGTATGCCGTCGAGACTTCCGAAGACCTGGAACTGATGGTACGCGACATTAACCAGTTTCGGTTCGAAGGGGACGAGGCCATCGCCCGTGAGACAGAGAAAGTCCTGGAACGTATTCTCGCCAGACTGGAACCATAATGGAACGGCAACTGCAGAGGCTGAGCTGGATCAAAATCAAACAACTGGTTCCGTCATCGGTTGACACTGTAATCTTTCCGGTTGGCACGGTCGAGGCTCACGGATCAGCCTGCATCGGGACCGACAACTACATTCCCGAGACCATTTCGCTGGCGATAGCCGACCGTATCAACGCCCTGGTCGCGCCGACCGTCAACTATGGCATCACCAAATCATTGTACCGCTACAACGGCAGCGCCACGATCCGTCCGGAGACCCTCCAGGCTTACGTGCGCGATATTCTCGATTCCTTCGTCGATACCGGATTCAAGAACGTCATTCTCATGAACGGTCACGGCGGCAATAATGCCGTCCTGAAGACGGCGGCCTACGAGTTTCATCACGAACGAAAGGCTAACATCGTCGTCGTCCACTGGTGGGAGTTGTGCGGCGAGATGACGCGGGAGTTTTTTGGCCACCACGGCGGTCACGCCGGCACGGACGAGACGGCCATGGTGCAGGCTATCGATCCCGATCTGGTCGACCAGGAATTGTACGAGGAAGAGCTGGCCTATTACTATCGTCCCGGAGCCGATGTTTATCCCGTGCCCGGGTCAATTCTGCTCTACAAAGAAGGGGAGGGTTATCCCAACTTTGACGTCGAGCAGGCCGGGCGGTATCGGAAGCAGGTTATCGCCGAGGTTGGTGATTTCGTCGAGATGGTTCTTTCCCGCTGGCGCAAGTTTGGCCTTTAGCCGCCACCGGGCCTCATCAACAATCAGCGCAGTCGTGTTTTGGGGGGCTAAATCTTGTTGTTGCGGTCGCCGTTGATTTTGGGAATCTCGATAGGATACTTCCCCGAGAAACAACTCGAGCAGAAAGTGGTGTCCGGCAGACAGTTCATCGAGAGCATTCCCTTTAAGGACAAATACCGGAGCGAATCCACACCCAGATACTTCTCAATCTGCTTGGGGGACCGGCGTGAGGCAATCAGTTCCTTGCGGGTGGGCATATCGATACCGAAAAAGCACGGCGAAATTATGGGCGGGGAGGAGACGCGGAAATGCACTTCCCTGGCGCCGGCCTCACGAATTATCTGAACCAGTTTTCGCGAGGTGGTGCCCCTGACGATGGAATCGTCCACAACCACCACGCGTTGACCCCGCAGGACACCCCTGACCGGGTTGAATTTCACCTTGACATCCAGGTCGCGGATGCTCTGATGAGGATCTATGAATGTGCGGCCCACGTAGTGGTTTCGGATAAGCCCGATTTCGAAGGGAATACCCGATTCTTCGGCGAAACCGAGAGTGGCGGTGTTGGCCGAGTCGGGGATGGCGATGACGAGGTCGGCCTCGACCGGATGTTCGCGAGCCAGCAGCCGTCCCAGGCGGCGCCTGACCTTGTCGACGTTTTCGCCGAACACCTTGGAATCGGGTCGGGCGAAATATATGTATTCAAAAATGCAACAAGCCTGTTTGGTTTTGTCGGCAAGGTGGAAGGAGCGCAAGCCTTTTTCCGTTATTTCCAGTACCTCGCCGGGTTCAATATCGCGCACATATTTGGCGCCGATCAGATCAAAAGCGCAGGTCTCCGAGGCGACCACCCATGCTTTGCGGTACTTCCCCAGGCAGAGCGGTCGGAAGCCGTGGGGGTCACGGGCGGCGATTATTCCATTCTCGGTCAGAAACAGTAGTGAAAAAGCTCCCTTGACGGTGTTCAGGGCATCGCAGATGCGCTCGGTGCCGGTCCGTTTGGAGGAGCGGGCTGCCAGGTGCAGGATGATCTCGGTGTCGGAAGTCGTCTGAAAAATGGAGCCTTTGGCGTCGAGTTCGGCGCGCAACCGGCGGGAATTGGTAAGGTTGCCGTTGTGAGCAATGGCCAGGTTGCGGGCCCGGTTGGTGATGATGAACGGCTGGATGTTGATCAGGGATGAGGCCCCGGCCGTGCTGTAGCGGGTGTGTCCCACCGCGATTTTGCCGGCCAGACCAGCCAATCTTTCCTTGTCGGAAAATACTTCGGCGACCAGGCCCATGCTTTTATGCAGATAAAACTTGCCTTTATCCGAGGTGACGATCCCGGCCGATTCCTGGCCGCGGTGCTGCAGGGCGTAGAGACCAAGGTAGGTCAACTCTGCGGCTTTGCTATTGCCAAAGACGCCAACCACCCCACACTTATCGCGGATTACAGGCTCCAGCATAAACAAAACGTCCTTTCCCGATCGAAGGAAAGCGCTCAATTTATGGTTTTACATGCCAGTTGTCAATTGTTTAGCGTTTGCAGATTGCAAGTTTTCTGTGAACTGCCGTGCAGGCGAGAGCCGCTGATTTTGGGCTGTTCAGCGCCTGAACAAACAAAAGTCTGGATAAGCGCCTGATTTTACTGTATCTTACGGCAGACCCCATTATTACTGCAGCATCCGGTAGAAATTTTTGCAGGGCACTGGTTTTGCTCAATCAATGTTGAGCAGAAAACAAGTCATGGACAGCCGAAAAGACGACAGATTTGAAGTTCTACGCCGCCTCGCCGTGGACAGTTCCGCCGGCGGAGACCTGAGGCAGGCCGCCGAAACGGCCTTGCGGATGGCGGCCGGCTATGTCGGTCTGAATGCCGCTACCTTGCTGCTTTGGAATGAGGAATTCGAAAATACGCTGTCGGTGACGTACACGGAATCCGACGAGCACCGCAAGCGGCTGGAGGCGCTTGAAGAAGACCTCTTCCAGGCTCTGCGCAAACAGCGACAACTGCTCGCGGCATATCTGACCTTCGGAGGCGATATTCCCTCACACACGTTCACGCTGCCTTTGAAATACGGTGACAGTGTTATGGGTGCTGTCATCGGTCTCCAGGAAGGACAGCGGACAATCGTGGCCGAAGATGTTTTCCTGGAAGCCCTGTCGGCGATGCTGGCCCTCGCTTACACGGCGCGTCGGGCCGGCGGGGCGGGCGGCATTTCGCAGGAGATGATGCAAAACGAACGCTTGGCGGCTATCGTGGAGACCGCCGTGACGGTTAACCACGAGGTCAACAATCCCCTGACCGCTATCCTGGGCAATGTCCAACTGCTTCTTCTCAAACGCGATGACCTGGACGACGAACTCAAAGAGAAGCTCAAGGTCATCGAAGAGGCTGCCATGAGCATAAAGGACGTTACCCAGAAACTGCTCCGGATGACATCAGCCAAGTCCAAGGAGTATACCGAGGGAACCAGCATGCTGGATCTTTCGGAAGGTGACGACCAGTAGCGAGCCATTGTCCTAACGGCGCCGGACGCCCCTCTGACCACTACTCTACATTGTTTAGGTCAGGCAGGATTCCGATATTGATCGAGAGGATCAGTCCACCCAGCCGCGTTGTTCATATCTCTTCATCTTGAACTCGATCGTCCCTCGCCCCGTACGACCCCCGTCACTGTCCAGACTGCTGAAATAGAACTCGGCGGTCAGGTTGTCGATGTCTCCCGGGATGGTGGGCCTTTCGAAATTGTAGTGAACCTTGTAGAAGATAGCCGAGGAATATGGATTAGGCTTGCTCAGCGGCACGGGCAGCCGGGTGGAGGACGGTTCAAACACCAGGATCAGAGAATCGCAGTGAAAAGTGTTTAGAATCGTCCTTGGCACTTCCTCGCTGGCGTTGGTGCCGGGCGGCAGCCGCCGACCCCGGGCAACGGTGTCGGAGTTCGGCTGCAAGTAATCGGTGTCGGTTATGATAAGAGCGAGGTGATACGAGTGGCTTTCTTTCCACCCGCCGGAACCGATCGGAGCCGTTAACTCCAGCCTGAAGCAGTAGTGGTCGATGCACTTGTCATCAGGTCGGGTGCGCTCGAATTGCCTTACCTGCTGGCGGATGCACGCCGGCACGGACAGCAAAGAACTGACTGCAAAAAACACCAGCAATTTTCCGAACAGGATTTTCATTCAAGCGCCTATTCATAAAGCCATGTCAGCAAATCCCGCATTGCCTGCGGATGGTTGTTGATAATGTCGGTCCCGTGCTCTTCACCGCCGTACACCCGTAAGCGGCAGTGTTTCGGGTCAAGTAGCATCAGGCTCTCAGAAGATGTACGGGAATAGTCATCCATTTTGGTGGCATAAATCAGCATATCGCGCTGGAAATTCTTTACGGCCGGCGCCGGTTTCAGTCCGCGGTAGTCCTCTCCGGGCGAAAGCATCGCGACCTTCTTGACGTTTGGGAGAAGCTCCGTGATCAACATTGCCGAGTTGGCGCCAATCGACGCCCCGATTATCGTGAGGCTGTCATTATTGATACCGTAACCCGTGTCGGCAAGAAGATATTCGACGGTCAGCTTGACGTCACCCGGGATCCTGGCGAAACCGGAGTCGTCCATCTTATGGTACGGGACTTCCCGGTGGTTTGCCGATGCCGATTCACCGTGTCCGCGCAGGTCGAAGTTGAGTATGTGCGGCATGAGACGCTCCCGTGCCGAATCAGCCTTGACATACTTCTGCAGGGCCTCGATTAACGGGTCGAAGCTGTGGTGATCGTGGCCCATCATGTGCAAAAGGACCAGCAGAGGCGCCTCATCTCCGGCCGGCGAAGGCAGAAACCAGGCCGTCTGGACCAGGCCATCAGGCATCGTGAGTTGTATCCTCCTGGCCCCGGTAGTCTGCCCTTCATCGCCTCGTGAGGTTACGACAGCGAACGCCAGGGAAACGATTGTCAGCAAGAGTCGGTATCTCATTTTCGTCATCCGGAGCGGCCGAACCCGCTATTCAACATCAATCTACCAGGTGGCAGCATCGTCGCGCAAGAAAAAGAAAGCGGCACCGCGCCTCTGGCCGCCTTTCGTATCCGTTCGGCCGCGTGCAGAAAAGGCGGTTTGTAGACCGCCTTTAAGCTTATTTGACCGTTGTTTTTCGTTGTACTTATATCACGTTTGTCTCCGAGTCCGCCACACCGGAAAGGAATCTTTCGGCCGAAAGTGAAGAAATGTCCACCGACGGGGTTTTATCCGTCAGAATCTCGGCGGTGACCAGTCCGGCCGCGGGAGCATGCATGAAGCCGTGGCCGGAGAATCCGGTAACGTGAAACATCCCCTCGACGGCCGGCTCCCAACCGATGATGGCCCGGTGGTCGGGGGTGGTTTCGTACAATCCCGCCCACTGGTTGGCGACCTCGGCGGTCTCCAGTTGGGGGATGCGGTCAAGAGCTTTTTCCAGAATGGTGTCGGTGTAGTCGGGATCAATGGAGATATCGAAAGATGGTTTTACCGAGAAATCGGCCCAGCCCAAGAGCATGCCCTTGGACTCCTTGTGGCAGTAGAGTCCGGACTTGACATCCACCACCATGGGGAAAGTGGGCTTAATAAAGTCAAGCTGGCCGGTAGTGACTATCTGGCGGCGAATGGGCTCCACCGGCACTTCCGCACCCACCATGGCGCCGATAAGTTTGGCGTGAGGGCCGGCGCAGTTGATGACCAGCGGTGTGCTTATATCACCTTTAGATGTCTTGACAGCCACGATTTTGCCGCCGACAACCTCGATAGCGGTGACCTCGGCCTCCAGTTCCATCTCCACACCCATCCTGCGGGCGGCCTTCTCGTAACCTGTCAGGAATTCATGGGGGTCTCCCAGGCCGTCATCCTGACAGAAGGTCGCCAGCTTAATGCCTTCCACGCTCACCGGGGGGGCAATGCGGACGATCTCTTCGGGCTTGAGCAGGCTGACCTCCAATCCCAAGGATTTCTGGAGTTGGACGTCGCTGGTGAAACTGTCGACGTGCTGGTCGTCCTCCAGCAGAAACATGTAGCCGACCCGGTCAAACAGCGCGTCCATTCCGGTATCTTCCTTGAAATTCTTGAACAGCTTTTCGGAGAGCATCGACATCTGGATGTTTTCTTTCGTCGAGAACTGGGCCCGGATGCCGCCGGCAGCTTTTGACGTCGCGCCGGAGCCAAGAAAGGACTCCTTTTCCACGAGTACGATGCGGCCGTAGTCGGCCCTCGCCATATAGAAGGCGACCGATACTCCGATGATACCTCCGCCGATAATCACAACGTCAGCTTTGTCGCGCATATTCGAAACCTCGCATCATGCAGTGCGGAATGTTAGTGAACTTTTTCACTAAAAGGTATATAAAATCGCCGCAAAGTCAAGCCCATTCCTCTTGGCTCCGCCATGCGTGGCCTTGCAACAAGTGCAATAAAATCTTGAAGAATAAAAACAAATACAATAACTTAGCCAATGCTATGAACCATCCGCTGGTAGACAAGCTCCTGGACAAATTCCGGTTTTCAGAAACCAACACCCTGATAATCCTGGCAGTTTTTGTCGGTCTGGCGACCGGCCTGGGAGCGCTTGGCTTTATCGCCCTGATCAAGTATTTCAACAGTGTTTTCTTCGGAATGACTGACCAGTTTCTCACCGAGACCATTGGTCAGCGCGGGTTCAAGTTCTGGTTCCCCGTAATTCCCATGCTGGGCGGGTTGCTGGTGGGGCCGATTGTCTACAAGTACGCCAGCGAGGCCAAGGGACATGGTGTGCCGGAGGTGATGAATGCCGTCGCGAGAATGGGGGCCATCATTCGTCCGCGAGTGGCGGCCGCCAAGACCGTCGCCTCGGCCATCTGTATCGGCTCCGGTGGTTCCGCCGGCCGAGAGGGGCCGATTGTGCAGATTGGCTCCGCTATCGGTTCGACCGTGGGGCAGATGTTTCGGATGTCCGGCGATCGCGTGAAAATCCTGGTCGGCTGTGGGGCCGCCGCCGGCATATCGTCGGTCTTCAACGCTCCTATCGCCGGCGTGATCTTTTCCCTTGAAATCATCCTCGGTGATTTTGCCATCAAAACCTTTTCCCCGGTGATTCTCTCCTCGGTGGTGGCCTCGGTGATCACGAGGACCTTCATGGGTGACCACCCAGCCTTTACCGTTCCGGAATACTCGCTGATATCGGCCTGGGAGATTCCGTTGTACGTGTTCATGGGCAGTGCTCTGGGCGGTCTGGGTGTGGGCTTTACGCGCACCCTGGATGTGTTCGAGGATTTCTTTGACAGGCTGAAGATGTCACCGATGCTCAAACCTGCCCTGGGCGGGTTGTTGCTGGGGATAATCGCTTTGTTTTACCCCCAGATCCTGGCGGACGGTTATGAGACGATTCGGCTGACGCTCAACGGTAACATGGTGGTCAGCCTGCTGGTGATTCTGGTGGTTATGAAACTGCTGGCGACTTCCCTGACGCTTGGTTCGGGCAATTCCGGCGGTATTTTTGCGCCGTCGTTGTTCATGGGGGCGGTGGCCGGCGGGGCCTTCGGTTTTTTATTCAATTATCTTTTCCCCGGGCAGACGGCCACCCCGGGGGCGTATGCCCTGGTCGGTATGGCCGGAATGGTTGCCGCCACCACGCACGCGCCCATAACGGCGCTCCTGATAATTTTTGAGATGACTTCTGATTACCGAATTATTCTCCCCCTGATGGTAACGGTCGTATTTTCCGCCCTGGTCGCCCGGCGGCTGTTCCATGACTCGATTTACACGGCCAAGCTGGCCAAGCGGGGCATCGATATTCGCGGCGGCAAAGACATCAACGTCCTGCGCTCGCATAAGGTGTCGGAGATTATGGATACCCAGTTTGCGACCGTACCGGCTAATATGCCGCTGGCCCGCATTTTGAATACCATCGAACGTTCCGCGGAGTCATATTTCGTCGTGGTGGACGGCCAGGAGCGTTTCCTGGGTGTGCTGTCGTTCCAGGACATTCGGTCGATCCTGTCCCAACACACGTTGGACTATCTGGTTATAGCGCAGGACCTGGTGAAGCCGGACACCGTGGTAGTCTATCCGGACGACACCCTGGAAAAGGCCTATGAGTTGGCCGGTTTGAAGGACTTGAAGCTTTTGCCGGTGGTCGATCCTGACAACCAGAACAAAGTGATCGGCGTCGTGCGCCGAGGGGTTTTGATCGGCTACTACAACCGGCGTCTGATCGAGACTCTGCGCACGTGAGCCGGGGCGCTTCACCTAAATATTGCACACTATCCTTCCAGTTCGTAAATTAAACCATGCCATCCTACGCGAAATTGCGTCGTGACTTGGTGTCGTCGTCCACCGAGATCGACGGTGCCGTGGTCTTTAATGTCAAGGACCCTCTCACGGGCACGTACTTTCGCCTCCGGGAACCGGAGTTCTGGCTGATTAACCAGTTGGACGGCGAAACGGCTTACGACGTCATCGCCCGCAACTTCCGCGATAAGTTCGACCTGGATATCAGCGCCGAGAATGTAGAGCAATTCGTGGGGGCGCTGGAAAAGTTGTTTTTTTTGGAGAACACTCGCTCCGAACAGGCTGTCTCTCGTCGGAGTTACGGTGCCGAGAGACGCCGATCGCTCTTTTCGCGCCTGCTCTTCATCAAGCTCAAGGCTTTCGACCCGACCAGGATTCTTAACCGGCTGACATCTTTCTATCGCCCTTTTCACCGCTGGTACTGGGTGGTGCTCCAGATGGCCGTGATATTCCTGGGAGCGGGGCTGCTCTCGGCAAATTTTTCGTATTTCGCAGTCAACCTCATCGAGATCTTTAACATCGGTTCGATCGTGGCCATAGTCCTGGCGTTTTTTATCCTGGTAACTTTGCACGAACTCGCCCACGCCGTCATTTGCCGGTACCACGGGGGCGAGGTGAAGTCGATGGGTTTCTTGCTTCTGTATTTCCAACCCTGTTTTTATACCGACCTTTCCGATGCCTGGCTGTTTAAGAACAAGTCGCATCGTCTTGCCGTCACCTGGGCCGGGCCGTATTTTCAGCTTATTGTCATGGCCGTCGCCGTAATCGTCTGGCGGGTGACGGTAATCGGCACTTTTCCCAACGAACTGGCGCGCCTGACCGGCATTGTCTGCTGGGTCACGCTGCTTTTTAACCTGAACCCTCTTATAAAGCTGGATGGATATTACCTGCTGTCGGACTGGGTGGACATCCCCAACCTGCGCAAAAAGGCGTTTGCATATTTTGGCAATGTCATCCGCCGCCGGGTTCTGGGCTGGTCCGTGCCGGCGGTGGAAGTGACGCCGCGGCAGCGCAAGATTTTTCTGGCCTACGCCTCGCTGGCGTTGCTTTACTCGGTTTTTCTGATTGCCTATATCCTCGTGCTGTTATCCCGGTTTCTGATGGCCAAGATGGGCGGCGGCGGTTTAATCTTGTTAGCCGTTGTTTTAATCTTTACTTTGCGGTCAAACATAGCAGATTTTGCCAGAGGAATCATAAAACATATCGTCCTAATGAGACAGCTGACCAAAAGACCGTTGCGGCTAATCACGTACGTCGTAATCCTGGCGGCGCTGGTGATTATCCTGTTCGCCGTTCCGTTTCCTCACCGCGTATCGGGCGAGGTGAAGGTGCTGCCGATCGAAGAGTTTGTGCTTTCGATCAACGACCTGGGGTATCTGGAAAGCCGCTACCGTCAGGGCGGCGCCATGCCCGACAACAAGGTCAGTTTCCTTCAAATGAGCACTGACGATATGAGTGTGCTGGACCTTCTGCCGCTGGTGAAGGATGGGCAGCGAGTGCAGCCCGGCGACACCATCGCCATACTGTCATCCAGCCAGGTGGCCAGGGAGATTGTCGCCGAGACCTCCGAACTGGAGCGACTCGAGAATGAGTTGAACCTTCTGAAGGCGCCTCCCCAAAAACATGAGATCGCGGAGGCTGAAGCCGACGTGGACGCCGCCACCGCCAACTATGAGCAACGGATGCGTGATCTCGGTCGGTTTCAAGATCTGGCCGCCAAGGGGCTGATACCGACCGAGCAGGTGGAATCGGCGCAGTCGGCCGCCGATATCGCCAGCGCCGAACTGACCAACAGAAGGTCGCGGCTGCAATTGCTGCAGTCGCCGCCGCGCCCGGAAGAAGAAGCCGTGCTGCGTGCCGGGATCGATAAACAGAAGGCGCGGGTGCGTTTTCTCAAACTCCAGAAGGACGCCCAGCAGATCATCACTCCCATAAAAGGCGGGGTGGCTGCCACTCGCAGCCGCGGAAACATCCTGACAGTCGTCAATAACGACAGCGTAGAGTTGCTCGTGCCGGTGTCCGACTTCAACATCAGCCTCGTCGAGGTTAACCAGCCGGTCAAAGTGATGGCGCGTTCTTATCCCGGTGCTACGTTCGACGGAAAGGTGGTTCACGTCCCCAAGGGTGCGTCGAACACCGATGAGGGAGGGGCGCGGTTTCTGGTGTCGGTGGTGGTGCCTAACGAAGACATGATACTCGCTGATGGTGTGACCGGGTATGCGAAGATCGAAATAGGCAAGGCATCGTTGTTCAATTTGATCGCGCGCAAGGTTACCTCGTTCGTTCGCGTCGAATTTTGGTCGTGGTGGTAATCTTTTCCGGGTGTGAAAAGTTTTCCCCGTGACTGCCGGGAGGCGTCATTGACCGTCAAAAAAAATCGGAGATTCTTCAATATTTCTTGAAGTCGCACTGCCACGTTACGGCAGTGTATCTTACTATCTTTCGTATAGTTAAGTCGCCGTTATAGCGTCGCACAGCATGTCCGCATGCGAACAATAGTGCGATGGGCGGTGTTAGTGTGTGATCGACTCCGTTCGTAAGGGGTGGATGCATCGGAGGGGTGTGTTGTATCATTTCGCTTGACCGCGACGCGGCGCAAGGTATATTAATATTGATCAACAATGTTATACACGATTACAACAAAACCTTCCGTTGCCGGAAGGTTAGCTTGTATAGAAACCAAGAAGGAGGTGATTGAGTGAAGTACGAACTTACGGTTGAAGTCCTCGAGGCTCGTATCGCACCCGTCGGTTACAGTTTTGGAGGCGAGTAGGGCTTTCAAAGGGCAGGTTCGCACACCTGCCCTTTATTTTTGCGTCAACACTTTTCTCAATCCCTGAATTTCTTTTTCCAGAAATTGTATCGACCGCTGGTTTTTGAAAAACCGGCGGTCGTCGTCATTGCCGATATCTTCGGTCATCTGCCGGCACAGTTCAAGGGCCTTGCGGTAGCACTGGTAGCACGTTTCATATTCGCCGTCGCTTTCCCTAGCCCGTCCCTGCAGGGTGAGGTTTGTGACCATCTCCGGTCGCAGCCCACACCTTCCGGCGATCGCGCTTCCCCGTGCGAGATGCTCGGCGGCCAGGTCGGGTTTGCCGGCCGCGAACATCACTTCGGCAACCGTATTATAAAACCGCGGCAGTTCCAGGTCGTTGGGTATGCGGTGTATCTGTTTTGATACGGCCGTTGCCAGAGCGAGCGCCTCGTTGATCTTGTCCTGGGCGGCGAGGTGTTCCAGGCGGTTGAATTCCAGTACCAGTTTTTCGCGGGGGAGCTTCAGTCCCTCGGCGGTATCCTCCGCCATTTGCAGGTAGTGGCTATCATTGGAAATGCGCGTGATCAACAGCAGGGCGCTCATCATATTGGGTTTGTCGTCTTTGCGGTCGGCCTGCTCAAGAGCGGCGATGGCCATACGGAGCGCCTCTTCAGTGTCGCCCAGATGGAAACGGAGATCGGCGCGGCTGGTGTCGAGCATCCTTTCCAGTATCTCATCATCTATCTCGGCGGTGAGCGATGCGGCCGCAGCGTAGGCCCCGTCGGCCTGCTCAAATCTGCCCATCCGTGTCAGGACCGTTCCCATCTGAAGATTGAAAGTTGCCAGGTGTGGCTTGTCACTCAATTGCTGCGACAGCGCCAATCCTTCCCTGAGGTACTGCAGTGATTCGTTGAGTCGGCACGATGTCATCATGATCGAGGTGAGGTTCTCGTAGTTGAACAGCAATTCTTTTTTGGTGCCGATCTCCTGGTTGATGGCCAGAGATTCTTTGAGGCAATCAATGCCGGCGTCGGGCTGACCGCTGTAGAAGTATGTATAACCCAGGTTGTTGAGCGTTCTGGCGATCTCCACTTTTCGGCCCACCTCGCGGCTGAGTTTCAGGGACAGGTTAAGCAGGGTGGCGGCCCGGCCATACCTGCCCTGAGATCCGAACAGGGAGCCGATGTTGTTAAGAGTGAGGGCCACGGTGCTGGTGACGCCGAGCCTTTTCTGTATTTTGAGCGCCCGGCGAAAACTTTTCAGCGATGCCGGTGCATCCATGGCCAGCCAGTAGATATTGCCGAGATTGTTGTAGGTGTGGGAGATTTCCAGTTCATCGTGAAGTTCTTCGTAGATGCTCAGGGCATCCTTCAGGGCGGTGATACCGGCGTCGATGTTACGTTTGACTTTGTAGAGATCACCAAGGTCCTTGTATGTCTCAGCGAGGAGTTTGTCCCTGGGCAGTTCCCGGGACACCTCGAGCAGTTGCTCGTACACGCGCAGGGCATGATCCGTATCCCCGTTGTCTTTGAGAATATCCGCCTTGAGCATGAGTAACTGACGTACCTTCGAGTAGCGGCTACTCGTGGCGGCGAGGCCGATAACCGTGTTCAAAAGCAGGAGGGCCTCGCGGGTCCGGTTCGCATTCCAGTATGTTGTAGCGGCCTGATAGGCGGCGTTTTCGGCCCGCGCGAGGTCTCCCGCCTGGATATACATGCGGGCAGCTACGTCGAGAGAGGACGATTTCTCGGCTATCGAGGCATATTTCGCGGACAGTGAAAGGACGGTTTTCTGCGAGAGAAAATGTTTTATGAGCTCCGGCAGAGCCGCCGGCATTTCCCGGGTGCTTGATTCATCGGCAAGCCCCAGTTCCAGTGCGGTCGGTATACTGCTGACAAGGGAGCACTTGACCACGGCTTTTTTGTAGCCATAGCTTTGCTCACGGAATGTCTGCAGGGAGCGTCGTCGCATTAGTGCGGGCCAATGAATACCCTTCTTGAAGGCAAAGCGGTCGCCCTCCCAGACAAGATTATTTCGCACGAAGTTCCCCGTCAGGAGGCAACGTAGTTTCGCGTTGTCACCGTCGGTCAGGTGGTCAAGGCGGTCCGTCTGGTCGGCGGTGACGGTGACAAGGGTGCTTTTGTTATCGGCGTAAGCCCGCGTCATGTCGACCAGGTGGGCGGGGCGGAGCGCCTTTTCACAGGGATAGGTGGCGCCGGCGTCACGCAGTGTCCGGCACACCTGCCAGCCCGATTCGGGACGGCGGCCGGGGTCTTTGGTGAGCAGTTTCCTGACGAGTTCGGATAGGCCTCGGGGCAGATCGGGCCTCATTTCGTTTAGCGGCGTGGGATCGGCCTCGCGGACCCTGCTGTTGGTTTTCACGGGATCGGGGTCGTCACCAATAAAAGGATGGACGCCGGACAAAACCTGGTAGGCGACGACTCCCAGCGCAAACAAATCACTTTTGAAACTGGTCTGGTTGGCGGCAAGGGTCTCCGGAGCCAGGTATCCGACCGTCCCCATGCCGGCCCGGTTCTCTTCCGGTTCGTGGGAGAACCTGCCCAGCGACAGGTCGGACAGTTTGACATAGAATAACTCGCCGGGGTCAAGGTTACGCCAGTTGGCCGGCAGGAACAGATTATGGGGTTTTATGTCGCCGTGGATTATGCCCCGCGCCCGCAGATACTCCAGGTTTGCCGCCGCCGCCGAGAGCAGATTCATGGCCAGCATGGCGTCGTCGACCCGGCCGACGGTGTCCATCGTCGGTCCCGGGCAGAGCTCCATCAGCAGGTAGGGGGGAGGCTCGACTGATATCTCAAGAATGCGGACGAGACCGGGGTACTTCAGGTGTCCGGCAAGCTGGTGCTCCCGGCGGATAAGCCGGGAAAAATCGACCGAGGAGTCGCGTTGGGTCTTCGGGAACTTGAGAGCCGCCTCGCGGTGAAAACGTTTTGTCCGGACGCGGACGACCTCCGCCGTGCCCCCCTGCCCCAGTTGTCCGATTAACTGGAAATCGGGCAGTTCACAGGCGGACATCATACATCGCTCTCTCGCTTCTCCGGTTGAAATCGCGGGAGCATGATTCGGAACTGCGTGCCCTGACCAAGGGTGGATTCGGCGACCATTTCGCCGTGGTGGTTGGCGATTATCTTCTGGCAGTTGGCCAGGCCCAGACCGTGACCGCCCTTCTTGGTGGTGAAGTGAACCGTGAAAATCTTTTTGAGCGTATCGTCGGACATCCCCGTGCCGTTGTCGGTGACCTCCAGGACCACTCGTTCGTTCTCTTTATCATAATCGGCGGTGATGCCGATCTCACGTTTGAATTTCTTGTCGTCGAGTTTTTCCCTGGTGATTCTCTCTTCGATAGCATCGGCGGCATTGTTCAGAAGATTCATCAGCACTTGCTGTATCTGGCCGACATCCATCTCGATGTTGGGGATGTCGTGACCAAGGTCGATGGTGAAGTGGGTTTTCTTGAAGCGGGGCTGGACACGCAGAGAAAAGAGAAGGTCCTCAATCAAGTGTTTGGCGTCATAGCTGATATAGTCGGGTTCGGGTTTGGAGAAATCCATCAGGCTGTTGACGAAACGTTTTATCTTGAGGACGTTTTCGGTAATCGATTTGCTGTTGAATTGCGCCTTGTCGTATTTCTCGCGCTCGATGTTCATGGCCAGCAATTCGGCGTTGTTGGATACTATGGCCAGGAAATTGTTGAGTTCGTGGGCCACCGACGCCGCCATCTCGCCCTTGGCGACCAGTTTCTCGGATAGGATAACGTACTTTTCCATTATGACTTTTTCGGTGGTGTCCTCGATGGTCATTATCAAACCATCGTCACCCGAAGGCAACTCGGAAAGGGGAGAGATCTTGAGCGAAAGCGCCTTCTCGACATAACCGGTGTTGTGAAAGTAGCGCGAGTCCGAGAATTCCTGTTTGGTCGACAGGGCGATGTTGATCATATTTTGCCATCGGGAACGTTCTTTCTGCGGCAGGATATCAAGGAACACGGTCGGTTTTCTATCGTTGCCGACCAGGGAAATGCTTTCCAGGTTGATGTCGAAAATCTCCAGGGCGATGGAGTTCATCGTGGCGATGCGCCCGCGGGCGTCAATGACGACAGTGCCGACCGGTGAGTTCTTGATAACGGATTCGTTGTAGCTCTTCAGGCGCAGCAGGGAATCGTATATGCGCGCATTGTGGAGGGCGTTCGATACCATCTGGGCGTAGAGTTCGAACAAGTAGAGATCGGATTTCAGGAACATTTTGGCCTGGTTGGAATTGTCCAGGTAAATAACGCCAATCACGGTATCCTTGATCTTGATAGGCACGCACATAATCGAGCGCAGGTGAAGTTCCACGACTGACTGAAGCTGGGAATAGCGGTCGTCGGCCATGGCGTCGGAAGTATAGACCGATTTGCCGGATCGAGCGACCTGCGATGTGACCGACGTGGAGACCTTGAAGTCCTCTTCCATCAGGTCTTCCCTGCAAATGTTATATGCGGATTTTATCTGCAACTCGTCATACTCGTCCAGAAGCATGATGAGTCCTCTCTCGGCCTGCATGAGCTCGATGGCTTTGCGCATAACAATCTGCAGGACGTCGTCGAGGACCAGGGATGAGTTTATGGTCAGAGAGACCTCAAGAAGCGCTCTTAGATCGGCCTGGGACTTGGAGGATTCGTCGTCAGCGTC
>CBFCYQ010000029.1:0-18285 GCA_965602205.1 uncultured bacterium
GCCATGCGCCGATCCAGCGCCGTGTTGCCTTCCGCGAGGCGTTCGTTCACGATCCTGTTGGCTGAATCGAGGGATTCCCGCAGCGAAACCAGCCCTTCCATCTGCTGGTTTATCAGTTCGACTTTCAGATGCTGCAGGGAGGAGTCGAGTTGTGGGTCCCGCTCACGCCCCCACCAGCGCTTCAGGCCCACCAGCAGCCAGACGAGCAGAAGCGAGTTCAAAACAATCAGGGCAATTAGAACAGTCGACAACGCGTCCATGAGTTTATCGATACGGCGCCTAAAGAGGCAGCCATCTCACATTTTTCTCTGACGGCATATTAGAGCCTATCAATTCCTTTCTGAACTTGACGCAGATGGTGTTGCCCTCCGTGTCCAGATACTCGTCAGAGGGAGTCAGGCCCCGAATATACTTGGCCATTAAGTGGTTTGAGGCATAATCGTAAAGACCCGCCTCGTTCTTGTCGGCGCGGACGCCAAAGCGACGCCCTCCCAGATTCTCGGCCCCACCGTAATGTTCTTCAAAAAGCAGCGATTTGCCGCCCTGCAGGTCGGCGTCTCCACCGAACAGGATATTGCCGGCGGGAGCCGTGTCGCCGCCGGCATTGAATTCAAATCCCAGCCACTGGTCGTTGTCGTAAATTGCAAAGCCGTCACCCTTGGCAATCTGCCTGCCGTCGGTGATTCTCCCGGGCAGGAAATACGCCGCTTCCGTCGAGATTTTGTCCATATACCGGTCGAACCGGTCAACTACGTCGGACCAGGTTGTTTCGTCCAGCGCCTGTGTCAAGGCGTTCTTAACATCTACAGCCGTCATGCTCCTGACCACGCCGAAATCACCGGAGAGCCTTAAGTACAGCTTCAAATAGTTTTCCGTGCCCATCCTCTCCAGGACGAAGGAGGTAAACAAGCCGGCCGCCGGGTAGGCAATATCGGCCGCGGCGTTCATCCGGAAACCGTCGAAGGTCAGGATAGAATCCAGTTCTACCAGCTTCTCCCGGATCAGGAATACACCCAGATCCGTAAGGGCATCGGGGGACTTTCCCCATCGCCCACCGTAGTGAACGGCCAGGCCCTCCTGCAAGATCGGTTGCGTGTACAGCGGCAGGCGGCGCAGTTTGATGTTGACCAGCAGATGCGTCAACTCGTGGTAGTGCGGGAAAAAAGCGGAGATGATGTCATTGGAGGCCAGATCGCAGGTCCCCTTGGTGAGATGGCCGGTGATATTCCGGATCTGTTCGTCGGAGTCGGCGTAAAAATACTCTATCTTGCGTTCGGCTATCATCCTGAGTTCATCGTCACCCATGCCCAGTGACCGGGCGGTCCGTTCGATAAAGGCATCGGCCTCGCGCAGAACGGCCGCGTTCAAGTACCCTCGAACACCGGGATGGGCGTGTATGCGCAAATAACGGCTGGTCTCAACGGGCCATCCCCGCCCGTAATAGTCCTGTGGGTAGGTGAGCCAGTAATAGGCGCTGTCATACCAGGCCCAGTAGGTGTGCTCGACCTGCTCGCCGTTCACCAATTGCGAATAAAGCATAGTCGTGAAATCGCCCGAGGGCAGCACTGCGGTCTCCTTCACCGGCACATACAGATAATCCCTCATAACGGCCAGGTTCTGGATGACTGGCGACACGCAGTCCAGCTTGACCGGGATGCCGGCATACTCGATTCCGAACCGAGAGGCCCGCTCCTGCGCCGATTCCGTCCAGAGATGGGTGGCCGATTCATAATTGCCGGACACCACCAGGTCGAAGTACTCCTTCATCAGATCTACCCGCTCATCCGCGTAAACCGAATTTCCGTACGGGAGTGCAAGACATACGATTGTCGAGAACAGTATAAACATTGCCACTGACGGGCGTTTCATAGCAGAACTCCTCCTTGGCCTGGCAGGCTTCGATGTAATATACCTTTTACATTCATTCCTGTCGAACAACTAAAAAAAAAGCCCCTTAACGGGGCTTTTAAGATAATGGAATTCACTTAGAAAGTAAAGCCTACAGAGAACCTCTGGGTTGACTGCAAACGGCCAAAATCCTGCCAGGCATAATCTACGGTCAGTTTTGTATCACCGGAGATTGCGGTCATGAGGCCGCCGCCGAAGGCCAATCCCTCTTCGTCGGTGTTGAACTTATAACCGGTCCGCAGGAAAAACCGGTCGTCATAGGCCACCTCTGCCCCGATTGCTCCCTGCTGGAGGTTGTCATTAGGGTGTTTCAGTTCACTGGAGAAGGTCACCAGGGACTTGGTCCCCAGTTCCACATCGTAAGCCATACCTACCCTGAAGACCATGGGGAGATCGTAGGGTGTCGTCTTGAGATTGGCACCCACGGGCGCGTTGGCACCCTCTCCGCTCTGGGCGTCATAGCGAACATCAAGGTCGGTTCCTTCAAACTTCATTTCCGGGCCCATATTGGAGATACTCATACCCAGACGCAGTGACCGAAAACCGGTGTAGAGCAGGGTGCCGAAGTCGAAGGCAAACGACTTGGCTGACTCGTTATGAATGTTTTCACCGACGAATTTAGTCGAAACGCCGAAGGCGAATTTGTTGGTCAACTGGCGGGCATACGACAGGCCCACCGAATACGAAGACACCGAGTAATAATTGCCGGTGCCGTCCTGATGCTCGAAATCGGTGATCTCCTGGTCATCCATTGAAAGCACCGTTGCCGACACGCCAAAAACACCCACATCTTCGAAATACTTGGCGAAGGCCACGTAGTTGAGATCGATATCGAGCAGCCAGTTGACGTTGGTAAAACTGATAGCGGCGTTTTCGATTTCGACCAGACCGGCCGGGTTCCAGTACATGGCGTAGACGTCGTTGACAGCGGCCACCGAGGCTTCGCTCATGCCCTGGTATCTGGAACCAACGCCGATCTTGAGGAACTGGGCGCCGCTTGAACCTACCTTGGAAAACTCAGCGGAGGCGGTGCCGACCAGCAGAACTACAAGCAATATTGAGATAATCTTCTTCATCATGCACCTCCCTTACTTTATTACCGCAAACCTTCCAAGGTACTCGCCGTAGGACGATTCTACATGGAAGAGGTACACGCCTGACGCCACCTGGATGTTTTCCTCGGACTGCAGGTTCCAGCGCGCGGCTCCAGAGCCGTCGTTATGATCTATGGTCTGGACCAGGTCTCCGGCCAGAGTGTATATTCTGATCGTGCAGCGATCCGGTATCTTCTGAAATTCCAGGATGCTTTCCCCTTCGCCGGTCTCGACCATTGCGGAATACTGGGCGAAGTAGGGATCGGGAACGACTCGGATATCCTTCAGCCGGTACATGGCGGCAGTCGAGTTGACGCCGTCAATCTTGAAGCTGTAGACGTCGCCCGGGCCGAACAGTGGCGCGCCTTCGATCTCGAAGACATCACCGGTCACGGGAGCGTAAGCGTCGGAATCAAAACTGAGGCGCCAGCCAAACAGCAGCGGGAAGGCCAAATTGGTCAAATCGTTGGCAGGATCGTAGGGATAGTTGACGATGATAAGACCATCCCCGGGTGCCCAGACGCCATCGACCGGCCACTCATCCATGGCCAGCGAGACCCTTTGATTCGTCGTCAAATTCCATGCTTCAAACGGAACCTGGGTATGCGCGTATGGAACGCCGTCAAATCCCTCCCACATCGATATGGCCTCGGTGGAGTCCGTCGTATAGCGCAGTTCATAGACGGCGCGGTACTGGGCGCTTCCGAAGGCGTGCTGTTCCTGCCCCGTCCAGTAAACGATAACCGGACCGTCGAAAGTGCTTACCGCCAGGGTAGTGTCCAAACCGCCGAATTCCGTCTGCCCGTAGCCGAGCGGATCATGCTCAGCGTCATAGATGACTACCCGAATACCTTCGGCAATCTCGAAGAGGTTAGGCTCTCCGCCGATTCTGGTTTGATCTGCAAGGATGGTATCCCCGGTAGTGACATTTATAAGGTGCCACGAGGACGAAACCGAGCCGTCTTCGAACACCACCTGATACTCGGCGCCAAGGGTGGCGCTCTCGTCAAAGATGATCGGAATGATTTGGCCCTCGGCGGGCTGTTCATCACCGACGTAGCTGTGGGTCACCGTTGCCGCCGCTTCGATAAACCCGGCCGGGTTGTTGCGCGGAGTCGACGCCACGATGTTGACGGTCTGACCGGCAATTCCAAAACCGGACTGGAGAGCATCAACACCGGCGGCGGAATCACCGCGGTCGAAGGCGGACAGGCAGTACCAGTATTCAACGCCGTTATACAGACCGGTGTCCACGAAGTTGTGCGGAATGGGATCACCGGGGGTATCGACGGTGTACAGGGCTATGGTATGATAATCAATTCTCAGGCAGTTGTTGTCATTTTCATCATTGACGGCTCCCCAGGTCTTGCCCAGGTTGTCGCTGCGGTAAAGCTTGTATCCGGCAAAATCGTTTTCGCCGCTCATGGGGTCGGTACCGGACTCGGCCACGTTATCCCAAGAAAGGTAATTCCTGCCATCCGCAGGTCGCGTTATCAGGGTCGGTGTCGGCGGCGGCTGCGGGCCGACGTAATTGTTGTCAAAAAGGTCCTGGGCCAGACTGGCGTTGGCCCGCATGTCGGCCTCGCTCTTGCCGGCGACCAGGGCATACACGACCTCTACCGTCGATCCGGCGGTGAGGTTAATACCACCTGTGCACTGTAGGTACAGCAGATCCCGCGGTACCGTCTGCTCGTCGAACTGAGCGCTGCTGATTAACTGGTATTTCATCCCGTCGGCCGCATCCCCCAACTCTTCCCACTCTCCGGACCTGAAGGCCGTCATGCCCAGGTCCTGGGGCGTTTTGAGAAGCTTGGTCCCCATGAACCCGGTCGTTACAGTCGGTCCCCAGCCGGGGTCGTAGCCGTCCTCGTCATAGGTCCAGGCCAGATTTTCGGCCTGGTCGAAGCCGATCAGGTCGCCCAGACGGCCGTTTTCGCCGGTACCGTCAAAGCCGCCGACATCGAGGTCCACATAGAGACCAAAGGCGAAATCAGTGTAGTCAACAGCGGAGGTGTTGGTTATCTCCAGTTTAACAAAGACGAAATCTTCATTGTAACACAGATTCCACTGCAGCATCGTGTGCGTCAGTTCCAGCCCCATCAAGGGCGAACCGCCGGCCGCGTCGCTGAAACGGTAGTGCGACTCCTGCAGGGAGGTCGGGCCGCCCGGCGAGTAATCCGATGTCAGCGGATCATAGTTCTGGTTGTAAACGTAATCGCTCAGGTTGCCGCTCCAGATGCGCCAGCCGTAGGCCGGGTTATCATCACCCAGGCCGACGGTATCCTCGAGGCTATAGTCGAAATAACGCGTGATATCGGTCGACAGGTATATTCTGTAATCGTCGACGCCACCGACCGGCATCGGCGTAGCCTGGAAGTCGTCGACGGAATTCGCGACCAGCGTATCACCGGCGGCGGTGACAGCCCCCATCCAGTACTTTATCTCGCCGATGTAGTCGTGGCCGGAATTGCGCGGGTATTCTCCCGACGGCAGGCCATAGTAATGGTATCCGCCGATATATCCATAATTGTCCACCGTAGTAACGATATTGCCCTTGTTGTGGGTAATCTGGTCAACGGTTACCGGCTGTGGCGCCAAACGAATTCCGGAATCACCCCGGTCATCAAGCTTTCCATCAGGTGTCGGCAGCGCACCGACCATTACCCCCTGGGCCAGAAGCAATAACAGAACCAACAGCGCAATCTTACGCCAGCTTTTACATGTCCTCATGCTCTCAGCTCCGGTTTAGAAGTTTAGCTCCATCCCGACCCTGACAGTCCGCGGGGGTGAATAGTTTTGTGGGTCGTGATCATATAGACGATCATAGTAATCGAGTTCTTCCTGATTCAACGCCAGACTGGCCCCGCCAATGGCGTTGCCGTCATCATCAGCCTGCCCGGTGCGGGAATAAACGTTCATGACGTTGCGCCTGTTAAACAGATTATCCACTTCGACGAAGAGACTTAGCAGCCAGCTGTTTCTATTCAGCCGGTAATCTTTGTTAAGGCGCATATCAACCGTGTAGTTGGCCGGCAGGCGGCCCTCGTTGCGCTCACCCAGCCGGTTGCCGCTGGCATCGGTCGGGGTAAACGGCAGACCTGATCCATAGTGGCCGACCACCGCGACGCCCCAGGCCCCGGGAATGGGTACTCCCAGGAAGTTCGCCCGCCAATCGGCCGGCACCCGACAGCTTAAAAAGCCGGTCAGGGTGTGCCGCTGGTCGAAGTCGAGGGGGTACTCGGTGGACGGTGCCAGTGTATCCACATTGGAGGTCAGGTAGGTGTAGTAGGGTTCACGGGCGTAAGAACCGTTGCCGTTGGCTATCATGTAACTGTATGACACCGAGGCACCGAAGATACCGCCGTTGGCGAGTTTCTCCAGGGCGAGATCGAACCCTTTGACCGACCCGTAATCATCGTTGGTGAAGTGCGTCACGGCCTGCCCGGCTACTCTGAGCGACGAGCGCGTGGTCACCAGGTCCTTGATGTCTTTATAATAAGCCGTAGCATCGATTCTCAGATCTTCGCCAATCAGGTGATCGAGACCGAGTTCGTACGTGGTCGTCTGCTCCGGCTCCAGGTCGGGATTGCCCAGCAGGGGCAAGCCACTGCTTATATCTCCCTGTAAATTGGTATACAGATGCGTGAATCGCGGTACCTGGTAATAGACACCATAATTGAAGTGCATTACCGATTTCTCGGAGATGGGGAAAGACACACCCAGACGCGGCGAAAGACGCGATCGGGATTCGGCCTCCTTGTAGGTGGCCGACGTATCGCCCGGAGTAATATTATATGAAATGTCCGCATCGCGATAGTCGTAACGGACTCCCAGGTTCACGATGACGTGATCATATTCCATTTTGTCTTCCAGAAACAGCGAGGCGTAAGCCGGCTTGCTCTTATATCTCTCCCCGTAGGGATTGGGATTAAAGAACTGCTTGGAGTCCCAACTGATACTGTACTTTCGGTATTCCAGGCCGGCTTTCAACTGATTGGTCTTGTTGACCTGGGAGATAATACTGGTGCTGAAGGCATCGTACCTTGTCTCCCTGAACCGGTAAAGGGGACAAAAATCCTCGCCGATCGTGAAACCGGTGAACTCCAATTCGTCCGAGAAATCCGGCGAATTGCCGTAATTGTCCACGTGGATGGTACCGTTGTAGGTTCCGTCGGCATCCTCCGAGTATCCCGGCCAGTCTTTCCAGTAGACGTCCATGTACTTATCGGGGGCTTCCTTAGTATAGGTGTAAAACCGGTTGACGTAGGTGGAGAGAATCATCCGCTCATTGAAGCTGTAGTTACCGGTCATGCCCACCAGATAGGCCGCCTTTTTGAACGAGGTCAGGCCGTCCAGGTTGAAGTCGTAAGAGACATTGTTGACGTCGCGATGGTCGTAGATGTCACCATCAGCATCGTAATATGTAATGTTGGTCTTGAGTTTCAACGATGGCGTCGGCTGGATGGCTATCTTGGCCGTACCCGTATAAGAAGAGAGACCGTTATGGGGCAGCGAGGTAGCGTCTGTCATGTATTCGCCGGATGTAGTGAACGTATACCGGTTGGGATCAAAGCCGGGAATCGGTCCCGACAGGTGGAAGACACTCGAGCGATTGCCCACCCGGCTGAGGTTCCCCCATTCCCCGCGCTGCACGTCATACTGATGCGTGAAACCCTCGTAGAGCCTGATACCTCCCCGGTATACCGAGCCGCCTTCACGGGTCACGGCACTGACGACGCCCGACAGGGCCTCGCCGTACTCGGCGGTGTACCCGCCGGACGTCAACGACAGTTCTTCAAGGGCCGACGGAATGATTCGGATTCCGGAAAGAGCTACGAACGGATCCTGGATAGAATAGCCGTCGAAATAATATGACACCTGTCCTGATCGCCCACCGCGGACATGCAGGCTGTTGTTGCGGTCAACCACCACACCGGGATAATTGGTCAACACCGACTGCACAGTGATAATGTTGGGCAATGTCTTGAGATGATCCGACGTGAAGATGATCTTGGACGCTGTCAGATCCTTCTTGATGACCGGATTCGAAGCGTAGACAACAACCTCGTCGCCGAGTTCAACGGCAGTGTATACGAGATCGAAATCTACAGGCGAAGTCAGGTCCATCAAGACCCGCACCCCCTTTTTGACCGTGGGCTCATAACCCACGTACGTTACGGCAACATCGTATTTACCGCTGGGGACGTTTATGACGAAGTATTCGCCATCAACATCTGTTTGGGTCACCAGATTGGTCCCCATTACGCGAACCGTTGCCCCCACCACCGGTTCGCTGGTTTTTACGTCGAGCACCGTTCCGGAAATTTTGCCACTAACACCTGCAAAAGTCTCGGACGTCATTAACAATAATAGCAAAATAATCAGAAGTGCTGGCAACTTTGGCAGCTGTGTCCGCAAGGCCGTTCCTCCTGCTGAATCACTTTACTCCTCGACTATTCAGCGGTAAGAGAATCGAGATAATTACTGAATAGAGTTTTACTGACTGTATCGGTCACTTGAGTGGATACTTGACAGGTTAGTAGAAAAAACGGTTCGGAATAACGGCCACATTAGACCCGGGACCGGTGTGAGTATCAAGTTTCACGGGGCCATACCGATAGAGATATTATATTCTGAATTACGAGGTGGAAGACTGCCCCCTGGTTGCGGAGCAGACAAGCGTTTATCGTGCAATCCGATAGCGAAAGAGAATGCACCTTCGAATGAACCGTTATTTGGCAAAAATCGTTGTACCGCTTCTCGCCACCGTGTGCCTCCACGTGCATCCGGTCCAGGCCCGGCAGGCTAACGTGGAGGTCACGTGCCTGATCAGTGACAGCCTAAAGTCTACGACGAGGACTCTCCAGGGAGCCCAGAAGGTCATTCGGAGGAACAGACCCGATGTCCATTTTCATACCTTCTGCGTATCCGGCACCGAGACCACAGATTCAGCCATTGTCGACTCCATTAGCCATATAACTCCCACATTAATATTGACCGTGGGCAGTTCGGCGACCCGTTTCGCCATCGACCACCTTAAAAAGACACCCATCGTCTTCTCTGCGGTAAAGTATCCGGTACTTTCCGGCTTTGTAGGTTCCACGAGGCACCCGGGGGGGAATATCACCGGAGCCTCGCTGAATATCCCCCATGATGTCCAGTTCAAGTACTTCAAGCGGATTATTCCCAGGCTTAGAACGATCGGTGTTCTCTACACCAGGAACACCGAAGCGCTTATCCCACAAGCCCGGGTCGTCGCCCAGCGACTGGATTTGAGCCTGGTTCCGATCATGGTCAAAGAGAACAAGGAGTTGCCGGCAGCCCTGGATTCCCTGGCGGCAACCGTCGACGGCATCTGGTCGGTGGCCGACCCCAACCTGTTCAACTCGAAGTCGACACGATATATAATCACCAGTACTTTGCGCCGTCAGATCCCCTTCATGGGTTTCTCCCGGAACGTCGTCGAATCAGGAGCATTGTTCTCTCTTGACTTTGACTACAAAGCCATAGGTTTTCAGGCCGGCGAGCTTGCCGTCAGAATCATAAACGGAGAAAAACCCGGGGACATCAGCGTAACCACGACCGATCTGATCTGGTTTCATTATAATGAGAAGACGGCTCACCATATTAAGATAAAGGTGCCGGATGAACTGGTAAGTATTGCCAAGGAGGTGTATCGATGAGCCTCCTGCGGAGAATACTGAACCTGAAACTACGGAACAAGTTTATCGTTCCGATATCGGCCCTGCTTATCGTCAGCACTCTGGTTGTAAGCGGTTATCTTATCAAGCACCAGGCTGAGAGCTTCCGTCGTGAACTCGAAACCAGCGGCGAAACCATGATTCGCATCCTGGCCATGCAGGCCGAGACAGGTGTAATCTTTGAATCGCAGTTCGAACTGGATGAACTTCTACAACAGGTTCTGGTCTTTGAGAACGTCAAATACGCAGAAATATCCAACAGGGACGGAAAAATCCTCGCCACCATCGGAGTGTGGCAGAGTCAGGGAGTCCAACGGGTCAAGCCTCTCACCCCCGACGCGGTCGAGTCCAACCCCGATCGTAATTTCTACATCGCCGATGAAGCCGGCCGGGAATATATTGACCTGATGCACCCCATCTATTCGCGGACCGAGAAGGTCGACCGCGAGAAACTGGGCATTACCAGCGGCATCGATCACCGCATCACCAGAAAATACGTGACCGAGGAAATCGGCGCCATTCGGGTCATCCTTTCGCTGGAAAAGGTCAATGAGTCGATCGCCCGGGCTCAGACCGCGGCCATCATCCTTACGCTCATAGTGCTGGTGTTGACGATAGTCGTCCTGACTCTGTTTATTCGGGTCGTTACTAAACCGGTGAAGATGCTCGTGGCCGTCACCGACCAGGTCAGCCGCGGCGATCTCGAGCAGCGGGTCAAAATAGACCAGCACGATGAAATCGGGCACCTGGCTAACACCTTTAATAACATGATCGAGTCCCTGCGGCAATCGCGAATTGAGATCGAAGAGTACAACCGCAACCTCGAAGAAAAAATAATCGAGCGGACCCTGGCTCTCGAGGATGCCCAGAGCCAGTTGATCCAGTCGGAGAAGATGAGTGCCATCGGCCAGTTAGCGGCCGGCGTGGCGCACGAACTGAACAATCCGCTGGGCGGCATTCTCGGTTATGCTCAGTTCGCCCTTGAAAAGATGAAGAAACAGGTCAGCAAGGGTGCGCCCACGACCGAGATGGACAGCTACATCCGCTACCTGACCGACATCGAATCGCAGTCCCGACGCTGCAAGAATATCGTCCAGAACCTGCTCCGCTTCTCCCGGTCGTCGCGGACCACCGAATTCGAAGATATCGACGTTAACAAAGTCCTCGATGAAACCCGTACTTTTGTCGAACACCAGTTACACATGAACCAGATCGGTCTGGCAGTCGACCTGGCCCCGAAACTGCCGACGATTCACGGCAACGCCGGCCAGTTACAGCAGGTATTCACGAACATGATGATCAACGCCATGCACGCTTCGCCGCCCGAAACCGAGATTAAGATAATTACCCGCTGTTCCCCGGCCCTGGGTGAGTTTGACGGTGCTATCGAGGTGCTCTTTATTGACCAGGGAACCGGTATTACGCCGGAGAACATCAAAAAGATTTTCGAGCCTTTCTTTACCACCAAGGAAGTCGGCAAAGGTACCGGCCTTGGTCTCTCCGTCAGCTACGGTATTATCAAGGATCACGGCGGGTAAATAAAGATCGACTCCACGATAGGCAAGGGTACCACCTTCACTATCGTTTTACCCATTCAGAAACCCGCGCCTGTTTCCGATACTCAAAACAAAGCCTTTTTTGCGGGCCTTCAGGACGGGCCGACAACGTAAAATGCAACAAGAAAAGAAATCCATATTGATCGTGGATGACGAGGAAATTATCCGCGAGTTTCTCTATGAAGTGCTCAATGAGGATTTTGAGATTAGCATCGCCTGCGACGGCCAGGAAGCCATAGAGAAACTTAAGAAGAGAAAATTCGACCTGATCATTACCGATTTGAAGATGCCCCGGGTTTCGGGCGAGGAAGTGGTCAAATACGCCAGGCAGTCTGATCCCGACAGCAAGGTAATCGTAATATCAGGTTATTCCAGTCTCTATACAGTCAGTCAATCAGTAAACAGCGGCGCATGTGCTTTTCTGTCCAAACCGTTCAGCATAAAAGAACTGGTGCAGACAGTAAACAGCTGCACGGCATAAAGGTCACGAAAACATGGCTAACATATTGATTGTCGATGATTCCGAGGTCATAAGAAATCTGCTCACCGATTTTTTGACCGACCTGGGACACACTGTTGACTGCGCGGTCGACGGCCAGGAAGGTATTGACAAAGCCTTGAGCAACGAATACGCCGTAGTCATCTGTGATGTTCATATGCCCAAGAAGAATGGTTTTCTCGTATTCACCGAGATTTCGGCCAAGAAACCCGGCATCCAGTTTGTCATGACCGATTCTCTGCCGGGCGACCTGGCCACGCAGGCGCAGGCTGCCGGCGTACAGCATCTGCTGGCCAAACCGTTCGACCTGGATCAGTTGCAGGAGACATTAGGACGGGTACTACGGCCCGTCAAGGAATCATGAGGGAACGGTCGTCCAACAATCTGAACATCGTCGTTGTTGACGATGAAGAAATCTACCTGTCGCTTGTGCGGGATGCGTTGGAGGAGGAGAGCAACCGGGTCGAAATGGCATCCAATGCCTACGACGCTCTGAAAATAATCGAATCCGCCGACATCAATCTGATAATCACCGACATACGCATGCCCCAGATGGACGGCATCGAGCTGGTTCGCCGCGCCAAAGAAATAAACCCGCATATCGGCGCCATCTTCATGACCGGCTATGCCAACCTGAACTCGGCCAAGAACGCCATCAAGCAGGGCGCTTTTGACTACATCTCCAAACCGTTTGAACTCAATGAGATCCGGCAGGCGGTCAAAAAGGCGACCGACAAAATCGCCGAGGAAGCCGCCGGCTCCAGTTCGGAAAAACAACTCGACCGCCTGTCCGACCTGAGCCAGATGCTTATCGAAGTGGGCGACAAAAAAGCCCTGGCCACCACCTCCGTGAAATTTGTGATGATGCACTATGGAGCCGCCTGCGGCGCCGTAATCGTGTGGGATAAGAATAAGACCAATTTCCGAATGATCACTCTCAGGGGTGAGGCGACCGAGGAGTCCAATCTACCTGCGGAGCCGATGCTCGCCTGCCTGGAGAAAATCGAGAACGAGCACCTGGTCAACCCGCTGATTGTCTCCGCCGATGAAAATCAACGGCAGGGCACCAGCGAGCAAGCCTGCGGTTTCGGCAAGCTCTTCTTTCCCTCATGGCTGCAGGCCAACCAACTTATGATCAATATGCCCATACGGCGGGCCGACACTTTCTACGGCTTTATTATGATAGGTCCCTTCGATGACGCCGGGGCCGCGCAAGCCAAGGATTTCAAGTTCCTGTCAATTACAGCCGGCCAACTGGCCGTATCGCTGGAAAATCTCTCCCTGCTGGAGGAGACCCGGGAAGCCTACGCCAAACTCAAGGAACTTCAGGATGAAACGATTCAACTGGAGAAAATGGCGACGCGCGGCGAGATGTCGGCGGAAATCGGCCACGAGCTGAACAATTTCCTCGGGGTCGTGGCCGGAAACCTGTCTCTTTTGGACTTTCAACTGAAGAAACAGAATTACGCCGATTTGGACAAGTACGTGCATGCCATCACTGAGAATGTGAATAAGATCAAGAAGTTCACCAGCAACCTGATGGAGCTTACACCCATTTCATCGGCCAAGGAAATCATCAGCTTCGATAAACTGATAGCGGAGGTCATCGACTACCTCAAGCCACAGAAGAGATTTAGCGGTGTAAAAATCGAACTGGTCCCGATCGAGCATCCCGTCTATTTTGAAGCCGACGTCGTCCATATCCAGCAGGTTCTTCTGAATCTGTTCAATAACGCTGCCGACGCCACGGCCGGTCGGGACACCAGGGAGATCAGGGTGACGGTTGAGCCCCAAAACGATAAGACCGGCTTTAGTGTTGCCATTAGCGACACGGGTTCGGGCTTTGCGCCGGACATGGTGGAGCGAGCCTTTAAAGAGAGATTTACTACCAAGGAGAACGGGCACGGCTTCGGTTTACTCGTTTGCCGGCGGATTATCGAGAATCACGGCGGAACTCTGCAGGTGGCATCGACACCCGGCGTCGGGACATCGATAAAGATCACCTTCCCGATGGCTGTCGAACAAGCACGCACAGTCTGCCCGGCCTGAACCGCCTCTTCCCTCCCCCCCTTGTATCATGCCATTTTCTCAGAATTTGCGGCTGCCCCGCTGAGTTATGGGCATCCCCTCGGCACACAACGGGCAATCACCGGGCTCCCAGGAATCGGCCGCAACCACAGCCAGCGGCTTATAGGGATAATCGAATTTCACGGTTCCATTGGATCGATCCAACAACTCCCCGATGCCGACAATTTCCGCGCCGTAGGAATTGACCAGCGCAATGACCTCAAAAACCGAGCGACCGGTCGTTAGAACGTCATCCACAATCAGCACCTTCTGTCCCTTTTCAAGTGAAAATCCCCGTTTGAAGACCCGGCCGTTCTCACCCGCCTCGGCATATATGGATTCCAGCCCGAGATATCGGGCGACCTCATAGGCTATGATAATCCCGCCGGTGGTGGGCCCGACCACAGTTACGGCCCCCGGTTCGGCGAGGTTCTCGGCCAACAGCAGGCAGACCAGGGTACATATGCCCGGCTGCTTCAGAAGCGTGAACTTCTCATAGTACACGTCAGAATGGCGCCCTGACGAGAGTTTGAAGTGCCCCGCCAGCAGAGCGTTGGATTCTTTAAAGAGTTGGATGATCTCATCCTGATTCACTTTTCCTCCTCAATAACGGCAATCGCCGCAGCGTATTTCTTTTCGTGAGTTATCGAAATCAGGCACCGGACACTGCCCAGCTCTCTTTTGATATCGACAGGCAGCCGCAATTCCGGCCGCCCGGTGCGATCATTAGTCACCTGGATGGCGGTAAGTGGCGGTTTCTCGGCGAGATAGGCTCCCAGGGCTTTCGTGACAGCCTCTTTGGCGGCAAACCGACCGGCCAGAAAAACGGCCTTGTCATAACGGCTGTCAAAAATGGGCATCTCTTCGGGGCCGAGAATGCGACCGACAAACCGGCGACCGTACCGCTCCACGTCTTTTTTTACGCGGGCCACCTCTATTATGTCAATACCCAGGGAAGTCACCAATTCCATTTGCCCTTCGTTTTTTCGCTCGGCGCAACATATGATATGAATTTGAGCATTGCAACTTTTAGCGAGTTTTTTATTGCGTGAAATTCCTGAAGACGTAATATATAGTATATGGAGAGAGGCGGAATTTGAAAACCTCTAACACTTGACCAATGAAGGTCGCCTCTCTTTCGCTGCGTGTACGCCGAGACCCACCTTTCGGTGGTAGCGAAAACAAAACGCGATAAGTGGCTGTGAAAACCCTTTACCTTGTGTAATTGGGAGTTTTTCAAATTGCTGTACTCTCTCCTAAAAATTCAAACCGCCCGCAACCGGGCGGTTTTTTTTGTATTCCAGGACCGTTTATCCCCTTCGTTTATCTCACAGACAGTATACTCCGGCCGGCATAAGCCAGGTCCGCGATTAAAAGGTGAACAAATGCGGCGCGATGGTTAGAATTTGCCGATCGGGCAGATGATCTCTTTGATGCTTCTTTCGTAGTCTATGTCCTGGTTGACACGCTGGACTGTCACAAAATAGAACTTGTCCCCCGCCGACGCAAAATAGAGCCGGTCCCGTTCAATCTCGCAGACGCCCTTCTCACGCCCGAGGCTCCCGGAAAGCGAGGAGAAAACATCCATTATCACCGGCAGACCTTTGTACACGGCCGAAAAGGCCTTCCGGAACTGGCTCGATGTATTCGATCCGATAAAACGGCCGCCTTCATCCAGGCAGAAAATCCGTTGCACCCCCGGCAGAGAGGCCAGTTTGTCTTTAAGAGAAGGACCACTGCCCGGAAACATGGGGTTCTCGGAGACGTCCAGGCCAGGTTGAAATGACTTATCTCTTATGACCGAGACGACCTCCTGGTGCTGAACCTTCATGACTCCTTCAATCTTGTTCTGCTCATCGACGGAGTCAATCGGCCGTTCCAGTTTCTTCTCGATTTTGTGTACAACCCGCCCGGAGTCAAAGATAGTCGTTTTGATCCGGGGATACGGGCGCGCGGAATATTCCGTCTGTACCTGCAGCGAGACTTTCCCCTTCTTCACCATTGAAGTCTGGCCCGAAGGGATGAACGTAGTGCCGACCATAATGATAAGCGTCTTTATTTATCGTCAATCGTCTTGTTCGTAGTTGTATCGGCAGAATCAGCAAGTGGAATAACCACAGGATTGGCAGGAGAAACATCCGGCGTCGAATATCATGGCGGCGCTGCATTCGGGACATATTTCGGCCCCTTCGGCGGTCTCCCCCGTGGCGGCGGCATCGCAGCCGAAATGCCTGTGCAAAACCTGCGCAATTGCGTCTGGGATGGAAAAGACCTTGGCGCCGTTGGCGTATATCTGGCTGGAACCGCCTATCCCCCGCAGTTGCTTGACAATATCGCCGGCCGATATCCCCGACCTGAGACCCATTGAAATAAGACGGCAAATCGCCTCCGTGTCCGCCATGGCCGTATAGCCGGAGTGGCCGATGTGAGCAAAGACTTCAAAGGGCCGGCCGTCCCGGGTATTCACCGTCACGTAAAGGTTACCGTAACCGGTGCGAACCTTCTCGGTAAAGCCGCTGAGCAGAATCGGCCGTTTTTTGATATGAGGCATCTTTTTGAGAGTCTCGGTCGGCCCCCTGGCACTGGCGAGAACCTGGTCCGGCCGCGAATTATCGCGATAAATCGTTACTCCCTTGCACCCCAACTCGTAGGCCATCTCAAAGGTTTGCCTGACGTCTTCCCGCGAGGCTGATTCGGCAAAGTTTATGGTCTTGGACACCGAAGAATCGCAGTGCTTCTGGAAAACAGCCTGCACCCGGATGTGCTGTTCCGGACTGATATCTGCGGCCGTCAGGAAGATAGCTTTGACCGCGTCCGGTACTTCGCTGATACCATCCAGAGAGCGCTGCGATATCACCTTATGGATCAGCTGGTCCGAATAAAAATCTTTCTGTCGCGCGATTTCGGCAAAAAGCGGGTTAATCTCGACCAACCTGCTGCCATCCATGACATTACGCTCGAAGGCCACCGCGTAGTACGGTTCGATCCCGGACGAACAGCCGGCAAGGATAGAGATGGTGCCGGTGGGCGCAATGGTGGTGACGGTGGCGTTTCGCATGGCGATTCCGTCCCGATTGTAAACCGAGTTCTGCCAGTTAGGAAATACGCCGCGTGACTTGGCCAGCTCCGATGAGTGCTTGCGCGCTTCGTCCTCGACAAAGGCCCCCATCCTGCCGGCCAATTCAGTCGCCTCCTCGCTGTTATAAGGCAGACGCAGCTTGACCAGCAGGTCGGCCCAACCCATTATCCCCAGTCCAATACGGCGGTTTAGCTTGGTCTGTGCTTCGATCTCTGGCAAAGGGTACCGATTCCGGTCGATGACGTTGTCCAGAAAATGGACAGCGGTGCGGATCACTGCACCCAGACGGTCCCAATCGATACCGGCGCCGGGGTCGGACGGGCCGTAATCGTCGGGCAACGGTTGCAGTGCCATCTTGCCCAGGTTTATCGAGCCCAGGTTGCAGGAATCGTAGGGTGGGAGCGGCTGCTCACCGCAGGGATTGGTCGCCTCAATAGTCTCGTGCGGATGCGTCGGGTTAAGACGATCCATGCGGTCAATAAAGACAATCCCCGGTTCTCCGGTCTGCCAGGCATGGTCGACAATCTCGTCAAAGACCTCGGCCGCGCTCAGGTATCTCTCCTGACCGTTCACGCGGTGGGGCCGGCCGGTGCGGGGGTCGACCAGAGGGTACTTTTTCCCCTCATGCAAGGCTGTCATAAAAC
This sequence comes from uncultured bacterium, assembly GCA_965602205.1. Classification (GTDB taxonomy): domain Bacteria; phylum Zixibacteria; class MSB-5A5; order GN15; family FEB-12; genus DAOUUR01. The sequence goes on from CBFCYQ010000029.1 coordinate 17,549, forward strand.
TGTCGGTAACAGCAACTGAAATGTTAAAATTGGTGAATTCCCCGGGATCGTCCTTACAGGATATGAATTCGAGTATGTCGGGGTGGTCGACTCGGAGAATTCCCATATTGGCCCCGCGCCGCGTACCCCCCTGTTTGACCGCCTCCGTCGAGGAATTGAAAACCTTCATAAACGATACCGGACCGGAGGCAATACCGTGCGTGGAGGCGACAATCGAATTGCGGGGGCGCAGGCGCGAAAAGGCAAAGCCAGTCCCGCCGCCGGACTTGTGAATGAGCGCCGAGTGTTTAACGGCCTCGAAAATCTCATCCATGGAGTCGCCAACCGGCAGCACAAAACAGGCCGAAAGTTGACCCAACCGACGACCGGCATTCATCAGGGTTGGGGAATTGGGCAGAAATTCCAGGCGACCCATAACCTCGAAAAACCGGCCGGCCGTATCATCCACAGCCTCACCGGACGCACCGTAGTCACGGTCCGCCTCGGCAATAAACCTGGCCACCCTGATCAAAAGCTCTTTGGGTGATTCGATCACCCGACCCTGATCGTCCCTGATCAGGTAACGCCGCTCCAGAACGGTAAGGGCGTTGTCGGTAAACGGGATGTTGTCAAATGTTTTCATAATCCTGCCTGGTCTTATATCAATCGGCCGGAGCGCCTTATAATATTATAACGATTGCAACCGGCATTTGGTATCACATCGTGGAGCGATTTTAACAAAACATTTGGTCAATCCA
>CBFCYQ010000030.1:0-18031 GCA_965602205.1 uncultured bacterium
ATGTGGTTGTCATTCCGGACTGCGGCCTGGCACCGGGCATGGTCTCGATTCTGGTGGCGGACGGCGTGGCCAGGTTTGACAGGGTAAGTTCGATCAGGATCAGGGTCGGGGGACTGCCGCAGGTTCCGCGGCCGCCCCTGAACTACCAGGTTGTTTTTTCCGCTGAGGGCCTCATCAACGAATACTGGGAACCGTGCATTATTCTGGATAACGGCAAACGAAAACGGGTCAATCCCATGACCGGTGTGGAACTGCTGGAATTTGACGGGGTCGGGAAGCTGGAAGCCTTCTATACCTCAGGTGGGGCCTCGACCCTGCCGGACACCTATGCCGGGCAGGTTGATTCTCTCGATTACAAAACCATCCGCTACCCCGGTCACTGCCAGCTTTTCCGTCCGATGCTGGAGCTTGGCCTGGCGTCGCCGCAGCCGCTCAGCGTTGGTGACGTGGCCGTGGCGCCCCGTGAAGTCTTCAAGGCCGTGCTGGACAAAAACCTGAGTTTCCAGGAGCCGGACATGGTCTTGGTCCGGCTGACCATTGAAGGCGAAAAGGACGACCGGGCCAGGGCGGTCGTATATGAAATCGTCGATCGACAGGATTCCCGCACCGGTCTGACGGCGATGATGCGGACGACGGCCTTTCCGGCAGCGATCGTGTCCTGGATGGCAGCGGCGGGTCACATATCGGTTCGAGGCTGTCAGCCGCAGGAGATAGCCGTGAACCCGTCAATTTTCATCACGCAACTGCGTAAGCGGGGAATAAACCTGCAAATCAAAGAATAGAGTCATTTGGTGACCGGCAAACGCTCCTCACACAAAGATCCTTTGAGAACGGGATGTGGACGCTTCCCGTTGCTATTACTCACTGTGTGCGCGATGGCTCTGGTGTGGACCGAGGCGTATGTGCGGGCGGACACGCAGGCGCCGGTGGTACTGCCGGACACGGTTGCACTTGCGACTATCGAGGTCGAAGTATGCGATGTCTTTGGGCAGCCACTTGAAGGGGCAACGGTAATCATCGGTGCGGGCAGCCTGCCGTTTCGCCGGAAACCCCTGGCTTCCGGCGTCTCACCATACGCGATAACGATTGATAAACCCGGCCGATGGGCGATCCACGTTACAGACTACGTTTATGACACCGTTCTTTCATATGTTGAAGAAGGCGAAGCCGGAAGCCACGCGGTGGCCTGGGACGGCACCGACAGCACCGGTCGTGAGGTCGAGGACGGCGTCTATCGTCTTTTCTACCAGACTGAGAGTGGTGGCGGCTGCCTGGGTGAATGGGCCATCTGGAATTACTCGGAGATAACCGTGACCTCGCCGCTGCTGTTTTTGAAAGACAGGCCGGCCAGGTTCCGCGTGGACAATTTCAGAGCCGGGCCGGATACACTACCGGTGTTTTACGATTTTTCGACCAACTACCTGCCCGTACTGAACCCGTACTTTGCATATTGCGCCAGGGACGGCTACAAGCAGCAGAGCGAGCGTTTCGATCTGAAACCGGGTGTCAATCATATCCGCTTTGTGCTTGAGAAAATCTCCGAATCGCGCTGAATTACACCTGGGGTTTCCGAATACAGAGGTCTTGACGGGCAGACCGAGTTGTCACCAGAGGTCGGCCGGGAAAACGACATTTATCTTGACCGTACTGCCGGGGGCGACACTCGCCATGTAGGTCACGGTGTCGCTATCGGGAAGATAAACAACCCGCAGAGTCTGGTTGCCGACAGGGACGTTGGAGAACCTGAAGTTTCCGGTTGAAGACGGGTTGATCGAGGCAGTGGTTATGCTTCCCGCGCCGTCGGGATAGACCAGTTGTATCAGCACCGAATCCCTGTAAATCACACCCGGTAGATTACTGTTGGCGTCGCGCATATATCCTTCTACGACGTTGTTTAGCAGACTTGGAGTACTGGCGGCAAACACTTTATCCAAATTGCTGCCGGAACCGATCGACCTGAGGAGGGTGTCGATATACACGTAATCGGCATTCCAGGCATCTCTTCGGTAACCATCGCCTTCCGGTCCGCTCGTGAGGTACGGTCCGTTCCAGGAGGCATAGCCGGGGTTTGTCACCAGGTTGTCCAGACTAAACGGCAGTGCCCCGATATCTCCAACGTAGCCGAAATCGGTTCGGGCGCCTCTGCTGTAGACATCGGGATTGCCGACGATTGCCCGGGCCAGAGCCTGCATTTCGGCTTTGGTCTGCTCGACCCTGGCTGTTTCAAGCGAGGTGGTCAGCCGCCCGACGGCTACGGCGGCGATGATTCCAAGGAGGATGATAACGATGACAACTTCGACCAGCGTAAAGCCCCGGCGACTTGTTTCTCTTGTTAGTTGGTGCATAAATCCGCCGTGAAACTAAAGGTCGAGCCATCCGAAAAAGTCACTGTAAAAGCGCTCCCGGTCATGTCTACCGGGGGGCCGCCCCCGCCAGCATTGGCGCGAAAATTATCAACTGTCACCTGTGCGCTTTCTCCCGGATCGAGTGTCTGGGCGCTACTGAAAGTGACCGTAGCTCCGGACGACAGGGATGGAGCACCACTGCGAACCACGGAACCATTCCATAAGACGTTTCTGTAATAGGCCGTCGGGGTGGACCAGGTAAGAGTCATGGAACTAACGGTCACCGGCGCCAGCGAGATGTTTGTAACCCAGAATATAAGCCGGGAGCAGTTGGGGTTTTGCAAAGTGTCGGAATCGGCCACGTCGGTTATGCCGCCTCCGGCTCCGGAAGTGTCATACCAAACGTTTTCAGACAGCCGGTAGGTATTATACACGGTCGAGTTGGGCAGCACCGAGACGAAGCGTTTCAGGGTGTCGCTGTCCGGCAGGTAAATGATCTCGATGTCGTGGTTGCCGATGGGTATTGAGTCGAAAGCGACATTGCCGGCGAGATCGGCGGTCCTGGTTTTCCACGTCAAGCCGCTTGCCCCGGAGGGCACGGCCAGACGTACCAGCAAAGAATCCCCGAAGACATGCCCCGGCGGCGTGCCGTCGACATCTAACACCGTGCCGCTCACCCTGTTGTTCAACAACTCCGAGGGGTTGTCGGCCACCTTACGCACTATGTTGGAGCCCGAACCGACCGAAATGACCTGGGTTCCACCGGTATACACGTAGGCCGTGTTCCAGGCATCCCGGCTGTAGTCATCGGTAACCTGACTGAACCGCCTGCCAATATATGGGCCTTTCCAGGTAGGGTAACCGAAGGTGTTTTGATACAGGGCGTCCAGGCTGGGTGGCATGATCCCGACATCGCCGACAAAACCGAAGTCGGTGCGCACGCCGCCGTTTTCGAGGGCCGGATTACCGGCGATGGCGATGGCCAGGTGGTTCATCTCCTGCCGGGTCTGCTCGACGCGGCTCGTCTGCGAGAGGGTACTTATCGACCGCAGAGCCACGGCCGCCAGGATGGCGGCGATGACGATCGTGACGACCACTTCGATGAGGGTGAACCCCCGGCTGCTATGATGACGCTGAACAAACATTCGGTTGACGGTCCTGTCTATCATGGGCTGTAAGTCACTTCTACCCATACCTGAGTGCATTGTACCCTGAATGCAGGCGAGCTCGTTTGCAGACTCAGGCCGGCCTCCAACTGCTCGATTTCATTCCAGGCCCAGGCAATGCCTGTGGCCGGGTTGGTCGCCCATGTGGAGCTATACCCGGTCCAGGAGTTGGTGACGGTATTCTCCGGACCTTCATAATCGGTCCCGTTGGTTCTCAGGACGAGTTTTGCCCGACCGACAATCCCAAGCGTCATCTTGCGGGCCCGGCAGTGCACGGAGACGCTGCTGATATTGCAGCTGTTCGACGTCGGGTCGCTGAGACTGTAGATATCGGTACGCCAGTTGCCGCCCTGGGACTGAACCATGGTGGCATTGTCGTCGGGCGTGATGTCGTCGACGCATTCCCAGTTATCGCCGCAACTGCCGGAAGTTGCCAGCCTGGTTGTCGATCCGACTCCATCCGGCCGCAGGACTATGACACTGCTGCTGTCGCACCCCCCGCCTCCGCCCGTCGAGAAGTGAGCCGCCGCGAATTTGAAATCGCAGGCGCTCTTGTGCCTCGGCAGGATGGTGATATACCGAAGAAGTGTGTCCACCTCCGGCCTGTAGATTATCCTCATCAGGTGTTGACCTGCCGGCAGAGAATCGAGTTGGAAAGCGCCGGCTGCGCCCGGACGGTAGGTCTTGGTCATAGTGGCCCCCAGGCCATCCGGGATGGAGATTTTTATATCGACCGAATCCCGGTATATCGCACCGGGCAGCGAATCGTTAGCATCGCGGATGGTGCCTCTCAGGGAGTTGAGCAGGTAGTCGGCCGCAGCGTCGGCCAGTCGCCTGGAGATCGGCTGACCGCTACCCGTGGAGGCTAGGACTATACCGCCGCCATATACGTAAGGCCGGCCCCACTCGTCAGTGGCCAGATCGCTCGAATCCTGGACAAAGCCGGGAGGTACGTAAGGCCCGTCCCAGGTAGCCAGACCCCCGGGGTTGCGATACAACGCCCGCAGATCGGGAGGAAAAGCGCCTATATCACCGACATAGCCGAAATTGCTACGGATTCCCTGGACGGTCGCATCCGGGTTTCCGACAATGGCTTTTGCCAGAATCTCCATTTCCCTCTCCGTCTTAACGCGCCGGAAATCCTGGACTACAGCTGTCATCGACTGCATGGCGACCGCCGTCAGTATTCCCAGCACGATGACCAAAACCGTAAGTTCTATCAGGCCAAAACCGGAGGGGTTATATATTCGCCGCATCATATTCCAGACACTATCGCCGGGCGTCAAGAGTCCCCGGCGGACACTTTACCAAATATCCGCGAAATGCTGCATTTCCAGGTGGCAATGCCGGTCCGCGTCAACGTTTATCGGGCGGACAAGGGTATCGCTCGGCGTCAGAAAAACAGTCCTGAGAGTATGTAAACCGATGGGGATGGAATCGAAGCGCAGAAAACCGTCAGAACGCGGAAACGACTCCCTGGTGCTGAGACCGCCGACGCCGTCGGGGTAAGTGAGCAGGCATTTGACGGAGTCCTGATGCCCGGCTCCCGGAGGATCGCCGTCGAGATCGGTGATGACGACAGAGACCGCGTTGACCAGCAACTCGTCAGTGTTGCCGGCGAGCATTCTGGTTATGGTGACGCCGCCGCCGATCGAGGTCACGGAATTGCCGCCGGAATATGCATAGGGCTTTCCCCAGGCATCGATTTTGAAACGGGTGGCCGAACCATCGGCCGAAAAGTCATCCCTGACGTATGGGCCGTCCCAGGTAGCATAGCCGCCCGGGTTGCTGACAAGATTGTCCAGGCTGGTCGGCAAAGCGCCAACATCTCCGACGTAACCGTAGTCGGTACGAACTCCGCCTGATACCATTTGAGGGTTACCGGTGATGGCAAAGGCGATTCGATCCAGTTCCTGTCTGGTTCTTTCGGTGCGGGCCTGTTCGGTGGTGTTTCTTAATGATTTGAGAGCGATGGTGCTGATTATTGCGATAATTACAATAACCACCACGAGCTCAAACACCGAGTAACCAACGGTCGTTTTCAGCTTATCCCGCCGCATACTGCAAATTCCCCGTGTTTTATGCAGTTATCGGCAGGTTGCGGGCAATCTTCCAGCCCGAGAAAGTGTCAGGGGATGGCAAAAAAGCCGGGACTGATTTCCCGGCCGATCAGTTTCTTTCCGGCGGTGCTGCCGCCCGAAACGAATCGTCGTCGAAGAGTGACTCTTTTTCGGGAATTCGGATAATCAGGTTGCCAACGACCTTGCGCTGACACGCCAGCCGCGAGGTCTCGGTCAGTTCTTCCACCTCGTCGAGCATATCCTCTTCGTCCTCGGACATGTCGTTGAGGGTTTCTATTCCGCTCTCGACAATGATATGGCAGGTGGAGCAAGCGCAGTTGCCGCCGCAATTGTGTTCTATCTTGGTATTGTTATTCAGGGCAGCATCCAGAACCGACGTTCCCGGGGGAACTTCTACTTCAGCATCAGACGGTTTGAAATGTATTTTCAAGGTCACCTTGGTTTGGCTCTCTGTTTTGTCAGTTCTGGCTGAGGCGTTGGCTGCCAAGGCTGCTTACTTTTCCTCTGACGGCAGTCGGCGATAGACCACGATATTATCATGTTCGTTGCCAAACCTGACAGATTCTGACAGTCCACTGAGTTTTCCGGTAATGTACATGTAGACCCACGGGGGAATCAGGGAGGAAGAGCATCCCCGGATCAGCACTTTTTGATCCTGGAATCTACTCCAGTCGTAGGTGTCGGCTTTGTCCAAAAACTCCTGTTGTGCCAGAAGGCCATTGGCCAGGAAATCTTCGGGGTCGATGACGCTATAACTCATTGTTTTGTCGAGGCTTAACAGGAAAACGATGAGCCGCAGCCGCAGGACCGCCGGGCTTTGGGATTACGGAATTGAAAGCCGCCGCCCATCAGGCCACCCTGGTAATCCAGCGTGGTTCCCTGCAGATACATCAGGGCTTTAAGGTCTATCAGTACCTTAAGGCCATCAAAGTCAAACTCGCGGTCGAATTCAGTTTTCCGGTTATCAAAAGCCATGCTGTAGGACATCCCCGAACAACCGCCAGCGGCGACCCCGATGCGCAGGCAGAGATTATCCTCGTTTTCTTCGTCAATGAGCCGCTTAACTTCAGTCACCGCCTGCGGTGTCAGGCTTACCACCGCGTCGCTGTGACCGGGATTTATTTTCTCAGTCATGCTAAATCTCCAATTTTCTCGTACCTGTCAAAGGTCATGTAGAATACGCGCCGATTTCAGGAAACATTAACTTTTTTGCCGGGTCTTTGTTCCCGCTGCAGATTTCCTTTGACTTTTTTGCGGTGAGGCATCATATTGGACCGAATTCCAGAGATGGTAGAGTAAAAGACCCCCTATATTACGAAGGCTGCCGGTCTGGCCTCCGGTTTCGGGTCTGTAAGTGACTCGCAAGCAAAAAAAAATAGATATTGGTCAATTTTTTCATAGACTCGGGGCGACTTTATTCGTACTATTATTGGATAAATAATACCTATTAAACCAGCATTAGGAAAACAAGTCGAGACTAACCGTAATTAAAGGAAAGGCAGCATGAAGTTATCCAGAAAATCTGATTACGCCCTACGGGCCGTACGGCACATCTCGAACCTGCCCAAGGGCAAACTTGGTTCGATCAATTCCATATCCGAGGCCGAGTCGGTGCCGAGGGAATTCCTGGCCAAGATCCTCAAGGATCTGACCCGTGGCGGGATTCTGGTGTCCTATCAGGGCGTAACCGGCGGATATCGCCTGGCGCGACCGGCCCGTGACATTACCTTCCTGCACGTAATCGAGGCTATCGACGGACCGATTCACCTTAACCTGTGCACCGAAAACGGCGCTCGCTGCAGCCGCCACAAAGACTGCAACATGCGGCCGTTCTGGCAAGGCTTGGAGAAACATTTCAAAACCGCCTTGGCCAAGCAGCATTTCGGCAAGTACAAGATTAAGAAGAAGTAGCAACGTCCACTTCCGACCGCCCCGTGCAAGTCCTTTTCAGGGGCCGGTCTGATCGTTGGCCGGGTAGCGCCGCCAACGATAGGGGGCGAAACACTTCTTACAGGTTCAAAGGGCTATGTTCGTCAAGGCTGGCCCGATGTGACTTTTTGGGGCTTGTGCACAAGCCCCATTTTTTATTATATTTATAAGTTAAGGAGTTATGCGAAGGTCCGGCCGGAAATCATCCTGAAGGTGTCATACCGGTGCCGATTTCATGAAGCGGGCCGGGGCGGCAACTCGTATAAATGGTGGGGAGATCTGTAAAGGAGTAGGATGTGATTGATTTCAACGATAAGCAGCACAAAGTGAAAGTCGGACTGGCCGAGATGCTCAAGGGCGGTGTGATTATGGACGTTACCACCGCCGAGCAAGCCAAAATCGCCGAGGCGGCCGGAGCCAGCGCTGTGATGGCCCTGGAACGGGTGCCGTCGGACATCCGGTCCGAAGGCGGGGTGGCGCGGATGGCCGATCCGGACAAGATTGATGAGATCAAACGGGCCGTCACTATCCCGGTTATGGCCAAATGTCGCATCGGGCATTTTGCCGAAGCCCAGGTGCTGGAGGCCCTCGAGGTCGACTTTATCGATGAATCGGAGGTACTGACCCCGGCCGACCAGAAGTACCATATTCATAAATGGCCCTTCAAGGTTCCGTTCGTCTGTGGATGCCGCAATCTCGGTGAGGCTTTGCGCCGTATCGCTGAGGGGGCGGCGATGATTCGCACCAAGGGAGAGGCCGGGACGGGCGACGTATCCGAGGCGGTCAAGCACCTGCGGGAGATGAGTTCAACGATGAAAGCCCTGACGGTTATGTCCGATGAAGAGCTTTACGGAGCGGCCAAAGAATACCGGGTGCCGCTTGACCTGGTGCGCATGGTGGCCAAAACCGGCAAACTGCCGGTGCCCAACTTCGCCGCCGGGGGTATCGCGACCCCGGCCGATGCCTCGCTGTGCATGCAGCTGGGGGCGGAAGCGGTCTTTGTCGGATCGGGGGTATTCAAGTCCAGCAGCCCCGAAAAGCGGGCGGCGGCCATTGTTACGGCCACCACCCATTATACGGATGCCGCCATTGTGGCCCAGGCTTCGCGCAGCCTTGGTGATGCCATGAAGGGTGTGCAGGTGCAGTCGATCCCCGAGGACAGCTTGTTGCATACGCGCTGAGAACGCCTCTGCCGGATGCGGTCCAAGATCTCTATAAGCAGGCTCGTTGCAGCCTGTTTTTTTTGTTGTAAAATGTGATTGTGAGCACTGACCTGCAGCAGCATCTTGAGAGTGATGCCGAAAAAAGGTCGTGAACTGATGTCAAAAGTATCCAGAATAGAATGGACCAGTTCCACCTGGAACCCGATTACCGGCTGCAATCGCGTCAGCGCCGGGTGTGACCACTGTTATGCCGAGCGCATGGCGCGGCGGCTGCAGGGGATGGGAGTGCCCAAGTACAAGAACGGCTTCGAGGTCACACTGCACCCGGAGGCTTTAGAGGCGCCGTTGCGCTGGAAAAAGCCGCAGGTGGTTTTTGTCAATTCCATGAGCGATATCTGCCACGAAAAAGTCCCTTTTGAATATGTCGAGCGGATTTTTGACGTCATGGGTCGGGCGGAACAACATGTTTTTCAGATTCTCACCAAACGCTCCCGGCGGCTGCTCGATATGAGTTCGCGCCTTCGCTGGCCGGGTAACGTCTGGATGGGCGTGACGGTCGAGAACACTCATTACCGGTATCGCATCGACCACCTGCGGACAACCGGCGCGAAGGTGAAGTGGGTATCTTTCGAACCACTTCTGGGTCCGTTGCCCGACCTGGACCTTGCCGGAATCGACTGGGTCGCGGTCGGCGGCGAGTCCGGTCCGGGCGCACGGCCCATGCGCGAGGAGTGGGTCCTTGATATACAGAGGCAGTGTCAAAATCACGACATCCGCTTTTTCTTCAAGCAGTGGGGCGGCGTTAACAAGAAGAAAACCGGTCGTTTGCTTCTAAATCGGACCTGGGACGAAACCCCGCCGATGCCCCCCCAGCTCAGTCTTTTCGGTTAGGCCGCAGAAAGTGACGCCTTGGCGCTTGCCAGAGCGGCCAATTCCTCTTTTATTGGCACCTGCTGAACTCCTGGTGGTTTAAGAGATTGTGAAATCGTTTGAAAATCTGACAGTCGGTATTCTGGCGATACAGGGTGACTATGACCGACACCGGTATCAGCTTAACCTCGTGGGAGCCAGGTCGCGCCCGGTAAGGTCGCCCGGCGATCTGTCGGGGAGTGACGCTTTGATTATTCCCGGCGGGGAATCGACCACGATGAATATCATGATCGATCGTTTTGGCCTGCGCAAACCACTGGTGGACTACACGCGCGCACGGCCGGTGTGGGGGACCTGCGCCGGTATGATTATGCTGGGCATGAAGATAGAAGACAATCTGGCGGGTGTTCAGACACTCGGTGTGCTCGATATTGATGTTCGGCGAAACGGTTACGGGCGGCAGGTGTTTTCGTTCGAGGACACCCTGACGGCTGATCTGGGGGAGGGTGGAAAGCCTCTCACAGCCACTTTTATCCGTGCCCCCGGAATCACACGCATGGGGAAAAACGTGATTTGTCTTGCCGAATACGAGGATTCGCCCGTATTGGTAAGAGAAGACAACATCCTGGCCAGTTCGTTTCACACCGAGCTGGGCGAGGACACGACTCTTCTGCAGTACTTTCTGCGGGAGTTGGCGACGAAGCAGGAACAACGGCTTTACTCGAGAAATAAATGAACAAAGTTTTTTCTAACCAGTCGGTCGGCGAGTGTTCGGCGCACTCGCTGGAACCGAAAGCGCCGCCTGAAAAAGAACGAGCCCCGGTGCCTCATGCCAAGCTGCCGGCCTGGCTGAAAGCGACGGCCCACCATGGGCCCAACTACGCGCGCATCAAAGGGATTCTCGAAGAAAACCAGTTGCATACGGTCTGCCAGGAGGCGGCCTGCCCGAATATCCGCGAGTGTTGGGATGAAGGTACCGCGACGTTTATGATTCTGGGTAACCGCTGCACCCGTGGCTGTAACTTCTGCAACGCTATCAAAGCGCAGCCGCTGGGCTTGGATGCCGATGAACCGGCCCGCATCGCCAGGGTCGTTGCGGAACTGAAGCTTAAACAGGTTGTTATCACGTCGGTGACGCGAGATGACCTGCCGGATGGGGGAGCCTCTGTTTTTGCCCGGACCATAGAGCTCCTCCGAAGGCAGGATAAAGACGTTAAAGTGGAATTCCTGATTCCCGATCTTCGGGGCTCACAGGATTCCCTCAAGATAATTCTGAGATCCGGGGTGGATGTGCTGGCGCACAACGTGGAGACGGTGGGCAGGCTGCACAAGCGCGTAAGGCCGGGAATGAAATTAAAACGGTCCCTGGAGGTGCTGAGGTACTCTTCTGACTACATGCCCCGCCCGGTCGTCAAGACCGGCTTCATGGTGGGACTGGGGGAGACCTTCGAAGAGATCGAGGAGCTGATGCACCAGGTTTTCGCCACCGGCACGGATATCCTCACTATCGGCCAGTACCTGCGGCCTTCATTGCACCACTTGCCGGTAGAGAAGTTCTATCATCCGGATGAGTTTGAGCGGCTGGCCGCTATCGGCAGGGGCATTGGCTTCGGTCACGTGGAGGCCGGTCCCCTGGTGCGCAGTTCATACCGGGCCTTTAACCAATCGCGTAAGCTCCTGGAGACGGCATGCTGAAAAAAATAATCCTGGCCAGCCATCACGGTTTCTGCATGGGCGTGAAGCGGGCCATCAACATCGCCGAAGAAACGGCTCGCGACAAGAACGGACAAGTCACGATCTTAAACGAGATCGTGCACAACGAGGCGGTCGTGGAGAGGTTCAATCAGCAGGGTGTGGGGCAGGCTTTTTCGGTAGATGACGTGGACGAAGGCGTTTTGATTATCTCCGCGCACGGGGCCTCCCCCGATGTCATCGAAAAAGCGCACCGCAAAGGGTTGAAGGTGATCGACGCCACCTGCCCGCTGGTGGAACGCATTTACGTAATAATCAACCGAATCGTGGCCAACGGTTTTCATGTCATTCATTTCGGCGATCCCAATCACGATGAAACTCAGGGGATTGTCGGGCATGCGCCGGGGCATATCACGGTGGTTTCCAGCAAAGAAGAACTTCTGGCGTTGCCGGAGTGGCACGACCGCAAACTTGGACTGACCGTTCAGACAACGGCGCACTCTTCGGAGTTCGCGAATATCGAGAAGCTCGCCCGGCAGAAGTGGCCGCACCTGGAAGTGTTCAACACGATCTGCAACGCAACTACCAAGCGTCAGGCGGCTATCATGGATCTAGCTCCGCAAGTCGATATGGTGCTGGTAGTCGGTTCGCAGACATCGGCCAATTCCAAACGGCTGGCGAAAATCTCGGAGGCTATCTGCGGTCGGGGGATTCTGATCGGTTCCGCCGCAGAGATCAGAGAAGACTGGTTTGCAGGGAAGTCCGGTATCGAGAAGGTCGGCATCTCCGCCGGCGCTTCCACCCCGGAGTTTCTGGTGGAAGAGGCCATAGCCCGTCTCCAGGCGATTTCAGGGGGAAGCGCCGAGGTGATTTTACCCTCGAAGAAAAATCGTATCAAAAGAGCGGCTTCGCAGACAGACTGAGGGCAGTGGCCGAAACCCGGACCCCTCCGGCGGCGGGTGATGGTGCCGCCTGCGACGGCTTATGCCGGGGGCAACGGCCGTTGTCGGCAGTCCGGGGGTGCGATGTGACAGGGAAAAATAAGTTGTTTTTTGCAGCGGTTGTGTTATAATGCAATGTACGGGATGACCAAAGCTTATCTGTACTCTTGGTGCGCGGTTGACCATCCATCCCGGGATGACTGAGTGACCGCAGGGTACCCATTAAAGCAGCGGTATTGACTAAGGTGGCTGAGACTTGCCGGCCTCCGAGGAGCGGTTGTTTGAGTCGGGCGGTCCGTAGTGGACAGATCGTCTCCCGAATGGGTGCAAAACGGTAATGTCTATGTAGTTTTCTGATTTCCTTAACGAGGTGTCATGTTTCAGCGAGTTCACAAGTACCTGGAAAAGATGGTCCCGGAGCGGGAGCCAATTCTGCGTGAGATGGAATTGTATGCTAAGGACAAAGAATTTCCAATAGTCGGTCCTCTGGTTGGGCGTTTTCTTTACCAGATGACGGTGTTGACCAAGGCGAGGAAAATACTTGAGTTGGGTTCGGGTTTTGGCTACTCCGCCTTCTGGTTTTCTCTGGCCGCTCGTAGCAAGGGCGAACTCACGTTGACAGATACTGACAAGCAGAACAAGGCCAGGGCGCTTGACTATTTTAAAAGAGCCGGTCTTCAGAGCCATTTCCATTTTCGCGTGGGCAATGCCCTGAGGATTATCCGAGTGCTGGATGGACCCTTTGACATAATTTTGAACGATATAGATAAAACTGATTACCCTAAGACAATCGATTTGGCGGCGGCCAAGCTCAAGAAGGGCGGCCTTTTTATCACCGACAACATTATCTGGTCGGGAAAGGTTCTGGAGAAGAAACCGGATGCCGCCACTGAAAGGATAATGGAGTTTACGGAACGATTGTATAAGGATAGCAGGTTCTACACTACGGTTATGCCGATCCGTGACGGTTTGAGTATCGCCGTCAGGTTGTAAGGGCTGAATGATTTCAGACGGAGTCGCAGAATCTGTGTCACGCAATCGGCCGGGTTTTTTCAGAAGAGAGGTGGTGACGACAATAGAAGTCAGTGTCTGGTAGAACCGCTTCAGCGACCGGCGGCCCGCGGATCCCGTTTCGGCGGCGATATCCGTGGGGTGGGCAGTCGTCCGGAGGCGAGATTTTTTCTTTTTGTTGAAACAATTCTTGTTGACCAGGCGTTATTAAGTTGTGATTTTCTTAAAGTAGTGATTGGCTTTTTCCGATTACTATTAGCGGATCAAGTTAACATCTGTCTCTTAAGCTGATTCCGTATCCCTGCGTTACATTGTCTGACAGAACCAGAGCAAAGCCAGTCTGTCGGGTACCGGACGAACCAGATGCCTTTTTCGGCGGCTTCGCGAGAAAGTCAACGACGGATTCAAGGGGCTGGAGAGAAAAACAGAGGTAGCGTTAACATCGCAACTTTAAAATTCGGTTGCAGAAAAACATTGACAAGAAAGACTGGATTTATATTAAATCTTATTCTTGTTCACAGGGCGGGCTCACGCGGTCGGCCCTTCGGAGGGGACTAGATATGGTCATCGTTTGTTTCACTGGCAACAGGTGAAGTAGCGAAACTGGTACTTTCAATTACCACGCGGCGGTATTTGTTACCGCCATGGAATGGGTAGAGTTACTGGAGGTAATATGGCTCCCAAACGCGCAACATTCTTTAGTTACGGCAGCGACGAAAAAACCAACGAAACGCTCAAGTATATTGAAGGGGCAGGCGTGCTTTTGGATGTTCGTGATATCAGCAAGAACCCGCTCACCGAGCAAGAGCTGGCGGCGCTGATAGGATATCGTGATATCCGTCATTTTTTGAACACGCTTTCCGAGTCGTACGCAAAGCACAATCTTGATCAGCGGCCCATGGACCGTAAGGATATCATCAAGCTGATGGCTGGTGATTATACTCTGATCCGCCGGCCGATTATCCGTACCGCTCGTCTGCTGACTGTCGGCTGTGACAGAAAAAAGATATCCGAGATGTTTCAGATCAGCGACAACGGTAGTCAACCGAATGTCGACGATAACCGCAGGTCAAGGAATCGGGCGACCCCCAGAGAGTCATCCGTATCCCCCGGCAAGTAGGATTTTCGCTGTCTAAGTACTTTTCTTTTACAGACGCGTTGTCTATATTCCGTGCAACCACTAGTGGAAGGGTGATTGTATGGACGTACAGCGTGAAATTCTCGAGACAGATGTATTGATCGTGGGCTGTGGCCCGTCCGGGCTGGCGGCGGCTTACCGCCTGGCCAAACTGATCGAGGCCGACGACGATCTGGAGATGCCTGAGGTCCTTATTATCGATAAGGGCTCTTATGTTGGTGCACACGCCCTCTCCGGCGCGGTCATGGATCCCCGCGGAATCGCGGAACTCATACCGGACTTCCAGGAAAAAGGGGCTCCCCTGGAGGCCCGGGTATCCCGGGAGGCCATGTATTATCTCACCGAGAAAGGCAGTCTCAAGTTTCCTTTCACTCCCCCGTCGATCAGCAACCGGGGCAAGTGGGTAATCTCTCTGAACAAGTTTACGGGCTGGATGGCCGAGCAGGTGGAAGGTCTCGGCCTGGACATTTTTGCCGGTCTGGCCGGGTACGATCTTTTGGTTGAAGACGGTCGCGTGACCGGGATTCAAACGGTCGACATGGGTCTGGACAAGGAAGGCCGGCCCAAGGGTAATTTCGAACCCGGTTCGATTGTCAAGGCGAAGGTGACCGTCCTCTGCGAAGGTGTCCACGGGTCGCTGAGCCGTCAGGCCTTTGAGAAAATCCCGGAACTGCGAGCCGACTGTCAACCGCAGTCGTACCTGACCGGCGTCAAAGAAGTTTGGGAGATACCGGAAGGCCGCTTCCGGGCCGGTCAGGTGGTGCACACGCTCGGCTGGCCTCAGCCCAGGCACGAATACGGCGGGAGCTGGATATACGGCATGAGCGACAAGATGGTCTCGGTTGGTTACGCCGTGGGGCTTGATTCACCCGATCCGACCAACGATCCTCACCTCAAGTTCCAGCGGCTGAAGACGCATCCGTTGCTGCGGGAAATACTCGAAGGCGGCACCATGCTGCACTACGGTGCCAAAACCATACCGGTGGCCGGCTATTATGCCGTTCCCAGGCTGTATCACGACGGCCTTTTGCTGGGCGGCGATACCGCCGGGATGTTAAATCCGCAGAAACTGAAGGGAATTCACCTGGCTATAAAATCGGGTATGATGGTGGCGGAGACGATTGTCGACGGTCTCAAGGCCGGCGACTTTGGCGCCAACACCCTGAAGACATACCAGCAACGGTGTGAACGCAGTTGGGTCCATCAGGAGTTGTATCGGTCGCGCAATTTCCACGCCGGGTTCAAGGGTGGACTTTATGCCGGTCTCTTTCACGGGGTGGCGCAGATGGTCACCGGTGGCCGGGGTCTTTTCAATCGGCGGGGACATAAGCGTGACCACGAGCACGTCCTGACGGTGGCTGCCTTCCAGAAGCGCTTTGGCCGGAAGCCGGAAGCGCAGAAAATGACATTCGACAATCAGTATCTTTTTGACAAACTGACCGATGTTTACAAGTCCGGGACCCAGCATGAAGAAGAGCAACCGCCGCACCTGGTCATTGACGACTACGAAACGTGCAACACGCGCTGCACCGAAGAATACGGCAATCCCTGCCAGTATTTCTGCCCGACCCAGGTATATGAGATGGTGGATGATCCCGACCGTGAGGGCAAGCTCAAGTTGCAGTTGACGCCGTCCAACTGCGTGCACTGCAAGACCTGCGATATAGCCGACCCCTACCAGGTGATACGCTGGGTGACGCCACAGGGCGGTGAGGGGCCCAACTACACGAATCTCTAACCGAGCTCTGGCGCTATCAACATGGTTTCTTTACTAATCGGCTCACTCGGTGTAGGGTTGCTGCTGGCAGCCTTTGCGCTCAACCTTACCCGGAAGCTCCACGAGAGACATCCGGCCTACCTGTTGATGAATTTTGTGGGCGCTGCGATGGCCGCCTGGTATGCCCTGGTGGGGGATATCATCCCCTTCGTGATACTCGAATCGGTCTGGGCAGCGGCGGCCGCGGTCCGGCTGATTCTCGTCTACAGAAAAGGCCCTCAGCGTCTCTGAGAGCCTTTCTACCTTAACATTTGCAGGGAAATCTAAAGCGTATCTCTGGCAGCCACCCGGTCGACGTTGTTCACGATCTCGGATCGGGCCACCAGGTTATCGTACCAGCGCGCAAGCACATCCTGTTGCTTGGTGACTAGAAGGGTGCTGGAAATCGAATCGCGCTTCTCGTTGAAATCAGCCAGATCCAGAGCCGGTCTGTCCAGCAGCTTGAAGATGGCGCAACCCTGGTTATAGTCTACCGGCCGGGAAACCTGCCCTGGCTCAGTCAGAGCAAAGACGGCCCCGACTGCCCGCGGGTCACTGCCGACCCCGGCAATACTGGAATTTCGAGTCAAAGCGCCCGGGGTGGTATAGGTCAGACTGAAATTCCGGGCGGCCCTGTCGATGTCGGTGCCTTTCTGAATCTCGTCATATACGGCCTGGGCGGAGTCACGACAGATTCGGTTGAGTTGGTCGTTGCGCCAGTTTCTCTCTACGCGGTCCTTTACTTCCTCAAACGCGGCTATGCCCGCCGGCATTCTCTCGGATATCCAGGCGACGTAATAGCCGATGGAAGTTGTGCGCACATTGGTCAAATCGTTGATCTCGCCGGCAAATGCAAACTTGTTGAGCGCCTCATCAAAGCCGAGAGTCTGGGTCGACTGACCTCTGCGGAAGGCGTTGGTTCTATTGATGCTCAACTCGGCCTGTTCGGCGGCGGCCTGGAAGCCCAACTCCGGCGCCGCCATGCGGAACGCCTCGAGTTTCTCGTAAATCTCGTCAAGAGTTTTTTGCGATGTGTGAACCTTTACCAGGATGTGAGAGACGTGGGCCTCATCTTTCCGGTAACCATGATGCTTGATAACGTGCCAGCCGAACTGGGTTCGGAACGGCTCGGAGATGTCATCTTCCTTCAGCGAAAACGCCAGGCTGTCAAATTCGGCCACCATGGCGCCCCTTTTAAACCAGCCCAAGTCGCCGCCCTCGGAGGCTGTGCCGTCCTCGGAATAGTTCGTGGCCATTTCGGCAAAATCGGCGCCGGCTATTATCGAGTCATAGACAACCTGAATCTGGCTCCGCGCAACATCCCAGTCGTATTCGGCCGGATTGTCCCGGATCAGGACATAATCGAGAATCGCTCGTTCCTCCGAAAAGTAGGCGTCTTTGTGCTGATCATAGTAATCAAGCAGTTCATCTTCGGCCGCCTCGGGGAGATCCCGGCGATACTTATTGTGGGGGACGGCTACCAGACCGATCTTGATCTTCTCCTGGTCGGCGTAGAAGGCATCCCTTACTTCCGCTTCGGTGACATAGGCCGCCTGGACAACCATTTCCTGAAGTTTGAGCTTGGCGATATCGCTTCTCACAGCCGGCTCGATGGAGTTCCAGAAATTGGCGGCCTGGGGGTCGACCATGGCATTGAGGTATTTCTGATAATCGAACTTACCGTCGGTCTGAAAGAAAGTGGATTGCTGAAGATATACCGGGGGGCTGAAACGCAGGTACGCATATACGTCATCATCAGTTACCATGATATCCCTTTGAGCCACTTGCTGCGTCATCAAATGGTCCTGCAGCAGTTGCCCCCAGGCGGTCTTCTGGATTTCCCTGATTTTGGTGTCAGTCAGTTCATCCTGAGTCTGAGCCACCTCGGACTGGTACAGATTATTATATACCCGCTGATACTCCTGCCAGCTGATTTCCT
>CBFCYQ010000031.1:0-17952 GCA_965602205.1 uncultured bacterium
TTCGTGGTCCCCGACCACCGCCAAAGTTTTGTCGCCGGAACCGCCGCAGCCCAAGACCAGGACCCAAACGACAGCCATTACCAGGGTTAAGCCGAATATTTTCTTGATCATAATGTCAAACATCCTCCGGATTTTTCTAGATTTTTACTCCCGTCAGGCCAAAATGTTCCCGCCGCCAAAAAACGGCAGACTTGAATATATGCACCGGCTCCGCATTCGCCAAGCCCTTTATTGACTGCGGCCTCCGGGAGTCTATTCGTAGTCGGACTCGAGATATTCTTTGGTGGTGGACTGCCGGCTAAGGCGCTGTGACAGCTTTTTGGTGAATTCCATCGCCGAATTCTCACCATAGACCTTGAGCATATGGTTCATAGCGATGACTTCCGAAATCACGGTAATGTTTTTTCCGGGGGAGATAGGCACTTTCACGAGCGGAATCTGGACCCCGAGAACCGAAGTCAATCTGTCTTCGATGCCGAGCCGCTCGTATTCTTCCGTTTCCGACCACAGGGTCAGATTGACCTCGACTTCAATTCGCTTCTGCATTCTAATAGCCCGAATGCCGAACAACTCCTCGATGTCGATAATCCCAACCCCGCGAATTTCCATGTGGTGGCCCAACAACTCCGAGCCGGTGCCGATAATGACATCGGGGGCCATACGGGTAATCTTCACCACGTCATCGGCCACCAGCCGGTGCCCGCGCTCGACGAGGTCAAGAGCCACTTCTGACTTGCCAATTCCGGACTTGCCTGTATAAAGCAGGCCGACGCCGTAAACGTCAACAAGCGTCCCATGCACGTTTATGGAGGGGGCGAAAATGTGATCGAGATAGGCCGATAACCGGGCCACCAACTCGGCCGTGGTCAGACGACTCGAAAAAACGGCGGTGAGACACTTGTCGGCGGCCTCGATGAACTGTCTCGGGGGAGTAATGCTTTTGGTTATGATCACCACCGGCACGTCATAGGCAAACAGCTTGCCGGAGATTTCCTGCAGCCGGTCAACCGAAAGACGATTGACATACGCCATCTCGGTTTCACCGAGGATCTGGATGCGCTTGCTGGCGAATCGCTCAAAAAAGCCCGTTAGAGCCAGGCCGGGCCGATGCAGGGCCGGGTTGTGGACCACCTTCTTCATACCCGCATCGTCGCCGTTCAAGAGAGTCAGTTCCAGATCCCGGTTACGGGCATCATATATCTTCTGTACGGTAATGCTGGACATATTGGAGATAATATAAGCCCGCGCAATTGCCACGGGCAAGAAAGAAAATCCAAAAAGAAGGCCCCATCGAGACGGGGCCTTCATGATCCTGGTTGTCGGCCGGCTGCGCGCTCCTAATCCAGCTTCTCCTGCAAAACCTTTAGTTCCTTTTTGAGCGCCTTCATCTGCTTTTTCAGCCGCTCCATTTCTTTCTGAAACTCGTCGCTGTCAAAGTAGGCATCCAGATCATGCTCGTAGCTTTTGTGGAGGCCCTTCATTTTGGGAATGAAAATGTCCACATCGGGCATCGGCGCGACACCGTGGAAATAGCTGCCGAATTCGTGGTCTTTACGCTCGCCCACCTCGACCGCTATGTCGGTTTCCTTTCTGTCGCGCAGGACGCGGACATTGGCCTTATCGCCCGGGTCCATCTCCGATATCAGTTCCTTGACGTCCCCGTAATCGACAACCCGCTCATCATCCACAGCGACAATGACGTCACCGGCCCTCAGCCCGGCTTCTTCCGCCGGAGAGTCCTTTTCAACCTCGGTGATTAAGGCGCCCCGGCCCTTTTCCGCTCCGAAATACTCGCCCAGTTGGTCTGACAGGTCGGAAAGACTGACGCCGATATATGACCGGCTATACTTGGAATCGAAAAAGGTCAGGCCCTTTCCCAGCTTCGGCAGTTTGCCAATCCTGGGGGCTATATAATATCGATTCGGTCTTTCTCCAAGGACGACCGTTATGGCCTTCTCGTCATTATCTCTCATTATTATCAGTTCCGCCTTGTCCCCCGTCTCACTGTCATCCAGCAGGTCAGTCAGGTCCTCGGCAGTCCATATCTTCTGCCCATTAATGGAAATAATGATGTCATCCTCGTGCAGGCCGGCCTCATCTGCCGGCGAGTCATCAACAACTTCGTTGATTATGCTTCCGTAATCGACGGCCAGGTCAAATGCCTCAGCCAGATCGTCGTCGACCGTCTGAGTATACACGCCCAGCCAGGCCCCCTCGTACCGGTCGCTTTTGGCGCCCGCAATCACCACCAGTAGCGCAACCACCAGCACTGCCGATAGTAGTAGTTTTGTGTTGTGTCTCATAACAGCTATACCCTCATGGCTAATGTTAATCTAGTACCTGGCATTTATACGGATTCTTGACCGGCAAAGTTCCTTCGGCCGACCTGGGCTCGCCACCCGGCTTTACGGCGGTGGGCGGCAGGAGATACAGACGGCGATGCCGATCAGCCACCGCCGGCTCTATTGATATAGGGTTGCGGAGATCGGGCACCCAACCGGGCGGGAGAGCAAACATATCTGGTGGGCACCTGGCGGGTAAAAATGATTGACATTTATCCGAAATTGAGTAATATGCTGGTTCAGATTTAGGTTTCAGACACTCCCCTGTAGCTCAGTTGGTAGAGCAGCTGACTGTTAATCAGCGGGTCGCAAGTTCGAGTCTTGCCGGGGGAGCTTTGTTTTTGCATACCAACCAGTTACAGAACCCACCATATCCAGCTCCCATTTAAATACACGGCTGAGGACAGCTGATAGAAAAAGGATGGCACAAATCACTTTCCAGCAATTGATTGAAGAAGTCTCAGCCGCCGGCTACGACACTGAGAGTATTGAGAGATTCCAATTCGTTTGCTCCGTCAAAAATCTAACCACAAAGACTGTGATGGGTTATGCGGAGAGAATCCTGTATCTCCACCGCTACGTGGTCGAACCATAGTCTGCTGTTTCGAGGGTTTTCTTGGTTTCTGGGGCATGCCGGGTTTGAACGGTTTTTGCTGTCTCTAATAGGATCGGACTAATCAATTTTGCGTACATCTCGTGCGAGGAGATGGAAATGTATGAGCCGATTTATTTCCGGTGGCACATGGAGTTATGCATTCAACAGAAGTCTGGGGAGAGTGAGGTCGGGGCCGTAACTTACACAACCCACTGATAAGCGCGAGGGTATATGCCGTAACGGATTATGGTTTTATGACTCTCAGCAAATATCACACTTTATGCACAAGCTTAGCTTCTCCGCCAATAGATGCTCGGACTACGTGTAATCACTACTTAGAAATAAACAAAACTGTTCATAAAAGAAAGGCCATCAGTTTAATAACTTGCCAAAGACCAAATAGCATCATAAGATTTGACTCAGCGACTTGCTAACCGTTTACCTGAGGAGGAGGAGTGAAGACAAAACCGTCAGTCAACTGGTTGTTCGGAGCTGTGGTAGTGCTTGCTTTGAGTGCTTTCTGTAGCTCAACATTAGCCGCTGAATTCTCAGCGGACATGGTCGTAGTAGATGGTGGTAATACCGCGACGAACAAGATCTACGTAAAAGACTCTAAATACCGCATCGAAACCACCGAAGATGGTCAGGAGATTATCGTTATTGTTGACCAGGAGGCTAACTTAACCCGAGTCCTGAACGTTAACGACAAAGCCTATATCGAGATGCCTTGCGATGATATGAGAAGCCTTTCGAACGATCCCTTTCAGGCCCTCAAAGTCACTATTGAGACACCGGGAATAGAGACAAAAGCCCTTGGATCGGAAACAGTGAATGGCATAGAATGCGACAAAACTGTTCTATTGTGGGGAGGATCTGAGTTCTACACGTATTGCATGTCGCAGAAATATGATTTCCCTGTAAAGATCGTCCGGGGAGATTCAGAAATGGTTGCTGAACTGACAAATGTCGTAGAATCGGCTGTTGACGATGGGCTGTTTGAATTACCGGAAGGATTCTCCGCGATGGAAGAAACACCGCCCGTTACTGAAGCGCCTCCTCAAGAGACGACTTCCAGTTTCCCGGAGTGGGTGGCGGATGTTTCCGCGGCTAAGTTCATTACACTTCCATTTGAGCAGGTCATGTCAGCAGGTGACATTGTTCGGATGAAAGTGAAAGATGGCCAGGATATCTTTATCCAGGCAACCAACAATCACGGGGACAATTCCGACTTCATGGTTGTGCCATTTTTGGACGGTAAGCCTATCGTGGATCCCTCGACGAGGGTAACCAGCCTGATGATGGCTGGTCAATTCTGGCCTGTTACGGCGGGAGAAACACCCAGCGAAGCTGATGAGATTGTAGTTCGAGTGGATCAAGGTGAGGTGAATATAAAAGCTGAGTATATGGCGAAACCTCAATAGATGTGAACATAGCTTAAAATGTAGCTGAATAGGCCAGGCGCTTTATACGCCTGGCCTGATTTCTGTTTACAGCATCAGTTCCGTTCGCTACTGTTTACGTCGTTCTGTAAAAGTCAGGCTGCAGTATACCGATGATTGAGGTAGCGGGCAATCGTCATCGCCTAATCTGTGATGACCTGTGCCTCGGTTGACAATTTCTTCTGGCATGTCATCTTCTCTCGTAGCACTTCGCACGGTCACTTTCCTTTCAGTGCTCGGTGCGGCCGGATTGAGACTTCTAAGCCTGCCGCCGTTTTGTGAGGGCGAGGTCGGGGCCGCTTACCAGTCAATCCGAAAGATCGCCTCAGCAGCCCTGAGTTCGGGATGGTCTGGGGAGTGGAGCATCTCAATCACTCGTGGTTCTATGATCTTGCCTTTGATCCCACCCACGAAGGCAGGCCGGTCTCTGAGAGAATAGCTACGTGGAATCGTCCATCGGAAAGCTCACGGAGGAATTTCGCAATGGCGGAATCCTCTACCCACCGCATGAGGCCAGAGTTCTGATCGATCGTTGGCGGCAGCACTACGACACCGCACGACCGCACACCTCGCTGGGCTCCCATCCGCCGGCACCGGAAGCGTTTCAACCAGCAGATAGCATACCGACATCAGCAATAGTACTAACTTAAAAAGTTGTAAATTAACCGGGGACAGGTCATATTATGTTTGAAAAGGCCATAGCCTATTGAGATAAGGTATACGGCTGTATAAATGACTTCTGGCAGGGAAAATGGTAAGAAGGCAAAAATGTGAAAACCTATCTTGACTGTATTCCGTGTTTTTTCGAACAGGCGCTCCGTGCCGGTCGGATAGCCACCGATGATGAAGAATTACTCAAACGCCTTCTCGATGAACTCGGCCTGATGCTGAAAGATATCTCTCTTGAAAGTACACCGCCGGAAACGGGACGACTGATATACCGGATGGTGAGAAGGATAACGGGCCATCCTGATCCGTATCGAGAACTCAAACGTGAAAGCACGCAACAAGTCCTTGCGCTATACCCTTCGATGAAGAAAATCATCGATGAATCCAGTGACAGCTTATTGACAGCGATCCGCCTTGCCATAGCCGGAAACGTGATTGACTTCGGGCCGAATGCCTCTTTCAATATCGATACGGCGGTAAAGGAAGCGCTGAAAGGGGATTTCGCGATTTGTGACTACTCGGCCTTCAGGAGTCACCTGGCAAGGTCCAAACAGATTCTCTACATTGGCGATAATGCCGGCGAGACAGTTTTTGACCGGCTTCTTATCGAGCAGATGAACAAGCCTGCAGTATATGTGGTTCGAAACACCGGTTATAAACGACGCTACCTTTGATGATGCCGTTCAGGCCGGTCTTGACAGGGTTGCCACTATTGTCTCCTCGGGTACGGATGCCCCCGGTACAATTCTCAGTACCTGCAGCCCGGAATTCAAGCAGATGCTGGACAGATCTGAATTTGTCATAGCCAAAGGGCAGGGCAATTATGAGGGTCTTTCGAACGAAAGCCACTCGATTTTCTTTCTGCTGAAGGTCAAATGCGAAATTATCGCTGACGATATAGGCGTCGCCAAGGGCGATATTCTACTGAGAGGAATAAACACATGAACGGCAGTGAAATTATTAAGAGGGCGATAATATGAAAATTACTATTCTCTACGATAATGAAACGCGAATTGAAGGACTGAAAGCCGATTGGGGATTCTCCTGCCTGATCGAGTGTTACGGCATTAATCTCCTTTTTGACACAGGCACAAATGGCGCTTTGCTTCTCGGGAACATGAAGACCCTCGGTATCGACCCCGCATCGATACACGAGGTATTCATTTCCCACATTCATTTTGATCACGCTGGTGGCTTGTCGTCGTTTCTTAATGAGAATGGACGCGTGAAAGTCTGTGCACCTTCGCCGCTGAGGGGGATTGGCCCGGCCCGCGAAGTAATCTATATCGACAAACCTATGAAACTCAATCCGCATTTCTATACTACCGGTCTATTGAATAATATGGAACAATCGCTGGCAATTCAGACGGAAAGAGGATTGGTAGTCGTTGTTGGATGTTCCCATCCAGGCGTAGAGAATATCTTGAATGCTGTCACACCGCACGGAACACCTTATGCATTGATAGGCGGTTTGCATGGATTCAGGGAATTCGAAGTCATCAAGACATTGCACCTTGTTTGCCCGACGCATTGTACTCAGCATATATCCGAAATTCAATCTCTGTATCCGGATAAATACGTCCCCGGAGGAGTGGGAGAGATTATAGAGATATAGAGGAAACGATTTGAGACTATAACGTGATCTGGTGATTTCGTCAATAAGGGAAGGTGGCAAAGTGGAACAAGAACCGAGGATATCAAGGAGAGTCTCTCAAATACCAAAATCGGCCATCCATGAGATGACACGGCTGTCAAAGGCGGTAGATGACGTGGCCTTTCTCTCCTGGGCCAAACCGACAGCGGGGACGCCCGAACACATTAGAGAAGGTGCCGTTAAGGCTATCAGAGAAGGATCTGTCGGCGGGTACTCCGAGAATGCCGGTCTGGTGAGCCTGCGCGAGGCGATTGTGCAGAAATTAGAGAGGGACAACAAGGTGAAGGCTGACACCTCCCAGATTCTCATTACGGTGGGCGCTATTGAAGGACTCTCTGCTGCCGTTATGGCGACAATCGACCCCGGAGATGAAGTCCTTTTGTTCTCCCCGACCTATTCCACCCACATCCGGCAGGTCGTGATTGCTTCAGGCAAACCCATACTAATTCCTACCATCGAAGAAGAAGGCTTCGCCCTCGATTTTGACGCTATAAGGAAAGCAATCACTCCCAGGACAAGAGCGATTTTCTGCTGTTCTCCCAATAATCCGACCGGCACGGTTTTTTCCGAGAAAGAACTCCGTGAATTGGCAGCACTGGCCCTGGAACATAACCTTATGGTCATTACGGACGAAGCATACGAGTACTTTACCTATGATGGTCACAAACACTTCTCGATTGCCTCAATACCCGAAATGAGAAAGCACGTCATAAGCTGTTATACTTTTACGAAAACCTACGCCATGACAGGATGGCGTGTTGGCTATTTGCACACGGAGGAATCATTGATTCCTCAGATCGCAAAGGCGCATATTCCTTTTGCCATATGTGCACCGGTCGTATCTCAGTATGCAGCGCTTGCCGCTCTGGAGGGCCCCCAGGATTGCGTTTCGGAGTTCAGGGCAAACTATCTTGCCGCACGTAATCTGATGTGTGAGCGTCTTGATGAACTCGATTCGATCTTTGCCTATCAGAAACCAAATGGTTCTTATCTGATGTTCCCGGAAATACTTTTAGAGGAAGGCAAAGATTCAATGGTTTTCTGCAAGAATCTTCTGAAAAACGGTAGAGTATCAACAACACCGGGAGTCGCCTTTGGACCGACCGGCGAGAGTCATTTGAGGCTCTCATTCTGCGTTTCCCTGGATGAGATAAACAAGGCTTTTGACAGAATGAAGATTCTTTTCGCGCCCGGAGATTGAGGATAGGGTCGCACTCCAAGGTATCATTCTTCAGACAGGCACGGCGGCTGGTGAGAGGGGGACCATCCTTCGAACCACGGGTCGCGATTGAGGTTGCGCGAGCGAACTTTGATGCGGCCAGGATAGAATTCGTAACCGCATCATCCTAACATGTCCTGCAATGTTAGGGTCGGAACCACCTGGGACTTGACACGCTCTGTTAAAGGGTTTATCTTTTTCGAGACGGAAAATCACCATTAGTTGCGACTGACCGGCATGTTGGCCGGCACCCTCCGCGTGGCGCGGGCACTAAAGGGGAACTGCGATGAAGATTTTCGTAACTGGCGGAACAGGCTTCATTGGCACCCATCTCGTTCGACGCCTGGCTGTGACAGATCATCAAGTTACATGCATGATCAGAAAAAGCAGTAATACCACTGTATTGGAACAACTGCACGTCAACCTCGTCGTTGGTGATATCACGAATCCGGATTCGCTCCGGCCGGCTATCAAGGGTCACGATTGTGTGATCAATCTGGCCAATGTCTATTCATTCTGGGAACCCGATCCGCGTGTTTACCAGAGCGTGAATGTTGACGGCACTCGAAATGTGATGGAATGTGCGCTCGAGGCGGGTGTCTCCAGGGTGGTTCATATCAGCACCTGCGGCATTTACGGCACCCCCGAGGATGTTCCCTTCACCGAGGACAGCGAAGTCGGTCCGGTCCGGTTCAGCGAATATTTCCGGACGAAATACGAAGGCGATCAGATCGCCTGGGATCTCTACAGGAACAGGCAACTTCCTCTGGTCATGGTCTATCCGGTAGGCGTGCTGGGTCCGGGTGACCCCAAGGCCACCGGCCAGTATATTCGCCGAATACTGCAACGTCGCCTGCCGGCCAGGGTGCTGGAGGACAGTATTTTTACTTTCGTCCATGTGAAGGATGTCGCTGAGATTATTTATCAAGCAGCGATGAAGGCGAATAACGTTGGCGAGAAATACCTGGCAGGAAAGTTCCAGCACACTTTTGGAGAGATCAATCGCATGGTCAGCGAGATCTCCGGTGTACGCCTTCCCCCCTTTCGCCTGCCCGACTTCTCAGTTGTGCCCAATGCATGGCTGTTAACCAAAGTCGCGGATATCATTAAGCGACCACCGATCTGGGGCATGGCTATCGACCAAATCCGCGTTATGAAGGAAGGCGTTCGTGCCGATGGCAGCAAAGCAGAGAGAGAACTTGCCATAGAATATACACCTATCCGTGATGCCGTAGAGGAAGCTATAGCCTCGTATCAGGATCGTTGAGATGTCTGCTGTCCGACTCGCCCTTCGCAACCCAAACACGGCACGCCTCCATTTGGAATGGTCGAACACGCCAGTCGAGCCTTATCGTCTTGCGACGATCTCCGTTTATCATCGCATAGTGTAACCGGATGGAGACTCAGAACTCACAGAAGTTTTCTGAGGGCGAGGTCGGGGCCGCTTACCAGTCAGTCCGAAAGATCGCCTCAGCAACTCTGAGTTTCGGGATGGATGGCGGAGCTTGGTTCTCGTGCCTCAGACGCTAACAGAATTAAACCGGTGTCGGGTAAACCCGGCCAGCAGGTGCGGGGACCAGTGGTCCAGCACAAAAAAAACCCGGCAGCCGATAGGGCGACTGCCGGGTTCCTGGTATTATGCTCACATCACTTCAGAAGGACCATTTTCTTGGTTAATGTTTCTTCATCCGTACGCAGTCGGTAGAAATAGGTTCCGCTGGCGACAGTGCGGCCGTAGCTGTCAGTGCCTTCCCAGTAGACCGTATGCTCGCCGGCCGGCAGGGGTCGGTCAATCAGAGTGGTCACGTGCCGGCCGAGGATATTGAAGACATCCAGTTTCACGTGCGAAGCCCGATGCAGCGACAAGGCGATATTCGTCCCCGGGTTAAACGGATTGGGGTAGTTGCTCAGCGTGATCATGCTGTCCGGGGGGGTGATAATAAGGTTCACATTTAACAGCACCGGATTATCGACACCGTCCACTGAGAAGATGATGCTGTCGGAGTGCGTTCCCACATCCAGACCGGAGGGATCAACCGTAATCGTCACCGAGTCGTCGGTCGTACCGGCAGAGTCCGGCAATCCCACGAAACCAAATAGGCCACCCATGACGAAACCTGAAAAATGGGCCGGGGCATTGGTGGAACTTAGCCACACTTTGCGGTATCCGCCGTCGGTCGTGCCATAGGGTGCGTAAAGGTTAAGGACGTCCGGGTCAACGGTCGCGGTCTCCTGCTCCGGGCTGGTCGCTGAATCAACAACCGACAGGTATACTACGGCGTACAACGGGTTGTTGTCGCAGCCTTCGACATTTATGGCCAACGTGTCACAATAGGATCCGACAGCCATGGTGGCCGTGCTCAGGACCTCAAAAGATGCCGAATCATCGGTCACGCCGGCCGGATCCACCAGATTAATGAAATCGGGTTCATCGAACACAGTCACGGTAAATGCGGCGGGGGTGTTCGTCGAAGTAATGTAAACGCCTCCGAACTGAGTCTCATCTTCGCCCCAATCGGCGACGAAATACTGCGACTGCGGGATGACGTTCGCGTAATCGGCCGTCGGACTGCCGGTCGTATCAACCTCAAGAGTGATGATCGCCTCCACCGGGTTATTGGAGACTCCCTCAACATAGAAAAGCAGAGTGTCTTCGTAGACTCCGACAGAAAGGTGAGGCGCCTGCACTTCGAAATACGTCCAGCCGTTGGTCACGCTATCGATGCTGATTATAGTCGTGAACTTGAGCCCTCCCGGGTAGTCAACATAATAGTAGGCGGGTGCGTTGGTGGAAAAGACAAGGATAGCGTCCTGGAAAACGACATCGGAACCTTCCGTAATAATAAAGCTCGGCAAGGAATCCTGAAGCACCCAGGCCGTGTCACCAACGGCGCTGGTGTCCGTCAGTTCAAGAACCACTGGCAGGTAGACCGGGTAGGGAATACCGTCCACCTGAATCGCAACGGTATCATAACAAAATCCCGGGGCCTGAACCAGCGAGGGATCGACCGCCACGATCACACTGTCCGGAGTAACTCCCGAGGACTCATCCAGAGAGATGAGTTGGGCGCCTCCCGGATTGACGGAGGCCGTGTAGTCGGCCGGCTCATTGCTCGATGTCAGCCAGATATGGCCGTACAAATAAGGTTCGGTGCCGACCGGTACCCGGAAGTCCAGCCGGGGCGGATCGATATTGGCCCAGTCGCTCTGTATAGTATCCAGAACCTTCAGGGACACCACCAGCATCACATCGGTGGGGACATCGGCCACATCGAACATGAAGCGATTATAGTAGGTGCCCGCCTGATAGGTGTAGCAGGCATCGTCCAGGGTCAGAGTGATGGAGTCGTTGGTAACGCCGGTGACGGAATCAGTGGTGGTAATGGGCACATAGTCGGTGTCAATAACAACCCCCGTGAAGTCGGCCGGGGCATTGGTCGACGTGATGACGGCGGTCTGAGTGAGAATCATAGTGTTGATGTCCCAGGGAGCAAGCGTGAAAAACACCGAGTCCGGCGTGACGGCAGCCATGGGAGTGGAGTTCAGCGCGTCGAAGGCCGCCACCGGATTGACCAGACCGCCGCCCAGATCCCCGATATGACCGGGATTGACGGCGTTGATGTCGCTAGCCGCGTTCTTGATGGCATTGCTCAATAACGCCACTGACAGGGAAGGATACTCTTCCCTTAGCAGGGCCATCTGCCCGGCGACAAACGGCGTGGCAAAGCTGGTGCCGCTCCACCAGGCATAGCCATCGTCCTGGTACGAGGAATAGACCCTGGTGCCGGGGGCACAAACATCGATAAAGGCGCCGTAGCTGGAAAAATCAGCAAGGCGATTTACCGAGTCGACCGCGGCCACGGCGATGACACCGGTATTGGCAGCGGGATATGTGAACATGGCACTGCCTTCGTTTCCGGCCGCCGCAATCACCGCCACGTTTTGAGACAGCGCGAATTCCACCGCGTCCCTGACCGCCAGATGTTGATGCATGAGTACGACACTCAGATTGATGACGTCGCAGCCATCCATGACGGCCCTCTCAATTGCCTTAGCGAGAGAGAACCCGTCACCCACACCGTCAGCGTCGGTTACTCGATAGGCTTTGATGGTGGCGTCGGGGGCCGTCAAATGAACAACTCCGGCCACGAACGTCCCGTGCCCGCTGTTGTCACCCCCCGGCTCATCGAAGGCGTCGTTATCGCTGTCCACGAAGTCGTAGCCGGACAGAGCCGCACCTGACAGGACCGGATGCGTGTAATCAATACCGCCGTCAATAACTGCGACGATGGCCCCGGCTCCCCTTGCAATATCGTGTGCCGAGGCCAGGCCCAGAGCACTCACGGCCGGCTGACTTTCAAAACTGCCGCTTCCGATACCATCCGAGAACGGGTAGCTCCCCTGAACGGGATGTAACGCATCGAGAATGTAATTGGGATGAGCATACTCTACACCGCTCATCCCCAACACCGTGTCAGTCAGGCGGTAGGCGTCACCTTCGTACGCCACGTCGTACAGATACACATCGGAACCCGCCAAGTAGCCACTGACGGACCCGTCAATGCGTTCGCCGAAGACATCTGTAGATGCCGTATCAGAAGTGAACTTCACCACCAACTGACCCGGCACGTGGTTGATTATCTCCTGCTGGTTATCTGAAGAGCCGTCAGGACGCGACGGTCGCGCCGGTCCGGTACTCGTATCCGCCTGAACGGATGTTGACAGAACGGCTATCAAAAGGGCGGTTGTAGCGAGCATTGTTCCCAATCTCGCTTTCGGGTGAATAAAAACTCTTTTGCCCATATTACTACCTCACTTATTAAAGTTACATCTTATCATTTTTTCCGCCGGCGCCGAAGACCGAGAAAGCTCCCCAGTGATAGGCTGATGGAAAGCGCTCTCTGACACCGCCGGCCGTTCTTTGAATGGCTCGGCCTATCGATGAACCGGCCAGATAATATGTGTAAAAAAGATTCATCCATATTGACGTCGATGCGTCCGCCACCGCCCAGTGGCTGGCCACGACGTTGCGCGCACCCATTTCCAGCAGCGAGCGCACCAGCCCGCTGGCCTCTTCGCCGGGCAGACTGGTCTGCTGACCCGTCCGGCAGGCAGCCAGGGTCACCAGTCCCACCCGGTTACGCTTAATACGAAAATCGGCGGCAAATAAAGGACCGTCGTCGAGCAACAGCGACGAGTAGAAGGGGTTATCCACCCGCAGGCGGGCGTGGCCGCTGAAGTGCCAGATTCTGGCCTGGCTGTTATCCGGCCAATCCGCTCGTCGGCACGGATCGTATATGTCCGTGTCACGACTTCTGAGGCTGTCTGAAACGGCGGCTATCTCTTCGCGCAGATGCGGCAAACCCGATGACTTGCCGATAAATATTTTTATTCCCCTTGATTTGACTTCATGGCCCTGGGCATGCAAATGATGTCTGAGGCTCGGGGCGAAAGTCACTTCGCACGTGTCTGAAAGGTAGTTGCCTCCGACTCTTATAGCCTGCCACGGCAAGCTGGATATCTGGCCTTCAGGAAGGATCAGCAGGTGCCGGGCATCCGAAGGCAACTCCAGCGGGGCGAGAAGCCAGTTGCCAATCTGTGTCAGTAATGCCTGCTCGTCGGCAAGGTCCGACTTCCGGGGTCTTTTCCTGACACTCTGGCAGAACTCGACGAAAAACCGCCAGCGGGCAACATACTCCTGGAGAATGTTAACACCGTCAGGGTACAGATAAGAGCGGCTCTCGCCTCGGTGATGGACCACTGCGATAATATCCGCCTGAGCCACGTGATACTGGATTATGGTCTGCGCCCGGGAGGCTTCTCGGAAATGTTTCTTCAGTACTCTGTGGCTGTCCTCTTCGGGGCCCTCTAATTTCTCCAAACGCAATAAGTCGCGGCGCACCTTTTGTCGCAGGCGGTCAAACGTCATGGTCGGTCGCTTTGCCCTCATGCCTCTTGTTCCGGATGAATCAACTATCATCTCGGAGACAGCCGTCACCTGTTGGGCCAGTTCCGCCAGACTTGCCTCGACTTTCTTTCGCACCGGATTCGCCAGGAAGAAATCTTCCGACGTAGACCATAAGCCGGCGGTCTTGAATCGCTCCGACCAGACCGCGGCCTCCAGGGGCTTCTGTTCGTATTCTGCCTTGATTAACTTGCAATGGGGATCGCTGTGCTGTGTAAAGAAGGATGAACGCAGCTCCACCGGGGGGAGTTTTGCCCTCACACCATCAAGGATATCAGCCGCTTTTGACCAGTAGTCGATGGCCAGTTCCATTCTGTGGCGGCTCGCTTCCCGGTCACCAAGGATTGTGTAGCGGTGCGCCAGCAGATGCGGTACAGTCTTCACCGCCGGGTTCCTGGCCAGACGCTGCAAGGCCCCTTTTTCCTCCGGCCATTTGGTTATAACCTTCAGGTCGCAAACCGCTTCCCATAATGGCAGTTGCGCCTTGTAGAACAGATCCCGAGCGGCCCTTATAGTCAATAGTTTTTCCTGGTCGGCCTGTTCTGCGTGGGCCAGGGTCAGTTTTACTGCGGCCAGGAATCCCCAGTTCTTGTCTTCGCGGAAACCTCTTTCCGCCTGCGCGAGTGCCGTACGTGCCGACCGCACCCGGCCCATGCCCATTAAAGCTTTGCCATAAAAGAACCGCGCTTTGGCACTTTCGTATGAAATGCCCAGTCGCCGGGCTCCATTTAGCGCCTCCACGGCGGCGTTGCGAGCATCGATAAAAAGATTAAGGCCGAGATACACTTCGGCTCTGTCAAGCTGGCATAACACTAACTCACGGGCGTGCTTACCTTGACGGTATTCCACCTCGCACTCGTTCAACTCCTGCAAGGCGAGGTGAAAATTCCCTTCCAGCATATGCAGCCACGCCAAGCCATAGAGGCAGCCGTAGGCGTGCAACCGATGACCGTGTTTTTCAAAAATCTTCCGCGCCCGGCTGTAAAGCGACGTGGCACTCGGGAAGTCAAACAGCTGAACTTCGGTGTTGGCCTGGTTGTAAAAACACAACGCCGCCGCTAACTTGTTGCCTTGACTGTCAAAGAATTCACCGGCCTCTCGGTACAACTGTCGAGCCTCTCTATGGCGATCCTGACGGTGCAGGAGATTGGCGTAATTGTGTTTTGTCTTGGCGATTTCTTCCTTGGCGTTCATTTCTTCGAACGCAGCCAGGGCAATCTTTGCCCGCCGTTTCGCCTCACGGAGATTCCCCAGGTACATGTAGACATCTATCAACACGCGGTCAATACGGGCTCGGAGGAGCACATCTCCCCTCAATAGACTCCTGGCCTTCAGATAAGCTTTCTTGGCTTCAGTATAGTCGCCTGCCACGAGCAGGGCCCAGCCCAGCGTACGCAAAGCAGTTCGGTAAAGGGGGCCGCCGTGTTTTTGGGATTTGTTAACAAAGCGCCGGCCCAGAGCGATCGATTCGGTGCTGGATACCTGGGTCAGAGCCCGAATCTTCTGGTCGCAGGCCTCGGCCAACGCCTCCGGTGTACAACCGTTAAGCGATCCCGATGACAAGAAGGTCTCAACCGCCTTCTTTATCTTTTCAATCTCTACTGCCATAACAACTTATCAAATATGACGTGCTGCTTGTACGACAATAATCTGATCGAATAGGGTACCGACCGGGACGTCCAGTGGTAGAAACCACCGGAGAAGGGCAGGATTTTCCTGGTACCGACTTTGAGGACGAAATCGTGCTTTACGTTTTGTCCGTAATAGACTCGGGCCACAAATTCCCAGTGATTCTGCCGCCGTTCCGCGACAATCTCCAGGCTCAACCTGTTGGCTTTCAGTTGAATTCGGCGAATGTGACCATCGGTGGCGTCACGCAGGGCCACGGGTGAATTTCCAGCCCACGAATCATAAGCGGTCGTCCCATGCATGGAAGCCGCGGGTTTTTCGGAGCCGCAAAACAGCGGAATCAGCTCAAATCGGCTGATGGCTTCGCCGGAAGGCTGCTCAATAACTCCCGCCGACAAGGCCGCATCCCACCGGGATTCAATCGAGGTCGGTCCTTTCTCTAATTCATCAATCAGACTGTACAGGGAGTTGGGGGCGGCAATGCCGCTGGTCTTTTTGGCTTTTCTGCGTTTATTGACGGTTTTTTTCACTCTCTTTCCACCTTTCACTAAATAAGAGGAGGGGACAGCGAGCTAGTTAGTCCCTGTCGTAGCCCATATTCTGCAGAATTCCTCTCAGCTTTTTCAGGCACCGGACCCTCAAGGGGCCCAGAGAGTTCGGTAAGACACTGAGAGCCTTGGCGATATCTTTATAGGATTGTTTGCGAGGTGAATAGAAAAGAGCCTGCAACAACTTCCGGCACCTTGGATCGAGTTGCTTTAGAGCACAATCCAAAATGGCCTGGTGTTCCAGTTGGATGATCATTTCGTCGGGCAATTCCTCACCGGCCGGCGGCTCCGCTGTTGACAGATCGCGTGGGTCCGGTCTCGGGCGGCGGGCTGAAGCCACGGCATACCGATGCGTTGTCTTGATGAGCCAGGCGGGCAGGGCGCGGGGATCTTTGATGGTTTTGCGTTTTCTGTAAAGGATCATCCAGACATGCTGAGTGCAGTCTTCAGCATCTGGTGGGGACAGACCGGTTCGGCGCGCGACTGTGTTTATCAGTCCTGAGTATAACCGGACTACCTGGCGCCAGGCATCGGAGTCGTTTCTCTTAGCTCTTTCCCAGAGTTTGTAAATATCGCAGTCCAATTTTCAGCTTCATCCTTGTCTTCGACTCGGCTGTCTGTTATTTCAGGGACCTATGTTTCAATACTCCTGATTTCTCGCTTGGTTTCATGCCGGTCCACATTTGCCGGGGCACAACGGGCGGTCGGCGAAAAAGCGGAGTACCGATTCCTGTGGCGATCCTGCCACCAGCAATATTGTTACCTCTCTTCGCCGCTCCTTTCAAAGAATGAAAGTCAATAATTTCTATATTTAAACGTTGAAATTACCTCATTTGTCAAGACCGCACGTCGTCGGAAGACTTCATCCGGCCCAACGGTCATCGAGGTGCTGCGAAAGTGGATACTCTGGATGGTGTCTATTTAACCAAGCTAAGGCGTGTTAAACCGTGGGGCCGGAGACGGCCCGGAGAAATTGATCCTATGTCCCGGATCCTTCCGGACCAGCCATTCCGGATCAGTTGGAACATAATGATCATGCTGACGGGCTAACGGCTGCCCGGACCATACGGTCTCTGCAGCTAGGACCGCAATCAGGCGGTGATTGCAGCAGACAGCGACCGGGGACTATAACAGCCGCAAACGAGTGATTCTGGATTCAGAAGGCGTTTAAAACCGTTTCTGGTAAACGTGGCAGTACGGGGAGCCGCCGGTGCGGTCGTAGTAGTCCTGATGATAGTCCTCGGCTTTCCAGAAAGTGTCTGCCATAGCCAGTTCCGTCACCACATTATAATCCTTGTCTTTCAAAATGCGGATTAGTTTCTCGGCAATACTCTTCTGGGCGTCATCGACGTAGAAGATGGCTGAACGATACTGATCGCCGATATCGGGGCCCTGGCGGTCCTTCTGCGTGGGATCATGAATCTCGAAAAACAGGCGGGCCAGGTCTTCGAAGCTGGTCTTGTCCGGATCATAGACTATCTCGACAGCCTCGGCATGTCCGGTACCTTTGTCGCAGACTTCCCGGTAAGTAGGGTCCGAGGTGTGTCCACCAATGTATCCGACACTCGTGGATATTACTCCATCCACTTCTTTGAGGAAATGTTCGGTCCCCCAGAAACAGCCGCCGGCAAGGTAGGCCTTCTCGGTCGTTGGTTTTTCGGTCACGGGCACAAAATAGAGGGAGATGGAATTGACACAGTGCCGAACATTCTTGGACGTGAAACTCTCACCTTCGAAAACATGCCCGAGATGCCCGCCGCACGCGGCACAGGTTATCTCGGTACGAACACCGTCGGCATCAGAAATGCGTTTTATGGCACCGGGAATTTCATCATCAAAGCTGGGCCACCCGCAGCCCGACTCGAACTTGTCGCCTGACCGGTAAAGCGGAG